>CABSNX010000035.1 GCA_902479205.1 uncultured Collinsella sp.
GCATCTCCACCGCCCCCGGCGACGCATCCGCGACGGGCAACTCCGCAGGAGCTGGCTACGCGCAGAGCATCGCCGACAACACGCAACAGACATCCAGCAACGCCGCAGGGCTGCGCGCGGCCGTATCCGGCGGCATCGCCCCTGCGCCCGGCGACGCATCCGCGACTGGCAACTCGGCGGGCGCGCTGTTCGCCAGCGGCATCGGCTCCGCGTCCAGAAGCGCGAACGCCAACGCGCGCTCGCTGGCCAGCAACGCCAATTCCGGCGTCTCCTCCTCCCCCGGCGACCTCGGCGGCACGGGCAGCTCCGCCGGTTCGAACTACGCACGGGGCGTCGGCTCGGCGGCGTGGGCATCGAGGTCGAGCGGCTCGTCGCTCGCCAGCAGCGCCTCCTCCGGCGCGAGCGGGTGGAGCGCGTACACGAGCGGCTCGCACCTCGGCCAGCAGTTCGCCAGCGGCATCGGCTCGGCGTGGAACTCCGTCCGCAGCTTCGCCACGTCGCTGGTCAATGCGGCCAAGAGCGTCATGGGCTTCTCCGTTCCCGAGGACGGCCCCTGGTCCGGTGCCGAGAAGGGCGGCGAGACCTCTGGACGCCACCTCGGCGAGAATTTCGCCCACGGCATGCTCGAGGCCCGCGCCGACGTGAGGGACAGCGCCAAGCGCCTCATGGCCACGGCGCAGCTCGACGGCAACGTTGCCTACACGGGCAACGGCGGCACCAAGACCACCGTGGTCAACAACTGCTACTCGCTGGGCGACGTCAAGATCGACGCCTCCTCGATAAGCGAGTTCATGACACTCAACGACTTCTTCCAGACCGTCCGCAAGGCGAAGGCAGGGATGTAAATGGCATGGGGCAACGAGGTCTGGCCTACGGGCCAGACCGCCTGGAACACATATATCGAGTGGAAGATCAAGGAGTACGGCGAGAACTCCTGCTACGTGCAGGTCAAGTACAGCTCCTATGTCAAGTGCGGCGACATGCTCGGCACCATCGTCAACCGCTCGTGGGGCGGCCAGTACCGCATGTACGGCCCCGGCTGGTATGGCGATTCCGGCTGGCTCGACGTCGGCTGGGTCAACTACGGAGACCCCGTCACGCGCGAGTGCTCGGCGTGGTACACGGGCTACTCCGGCACCTTCCGCAAGTCGACGTGCAGGGACACCTTCAGGCCCTCGGCCCCGGTCTGGACTCCCCAGACGCCGAGCAACGCCAAGGCCGTGCGCAAGTCCCAGACGCTCAACGTAATCACGTGGACGCGCAACACCACCGCAGCCCGACCGTACGACGGCATCTACGTCGACCGCCAGACCGACGGCGGCGAGTGGGAGAACATCGCCAAGCCGGGCGGCGACAAGACGGAGTACAGCGACGACACGGTGCGCCCGAACCACACGTACCGCTACCGAATCGGCGCATACAACACGGCCGGAAATGCCGGTGGCCACTCCTACACCGAGACGCTGCGCAACCCGCCGGAGAAGCCCGCAGCGCCGAGCGGTGCCAAGGTCGAGCGCCTGAACGACGAGAAGAACCTCATAACGTGGGCCAACCACGCCACTGACGAGGCCCCCTACTCCGAGGTGCGCATCGAGCGCAGCACGGACGGGGGCGGCTCCGTCCAGATCGCCCACGTGAGCGGCTCGGCATCCTCCTACACAGACCCGACGTGCTCGGCCGACCACTACTACCGCTACCTGGTCCGCGCGTACAACGAGAGCGGCTACTCCGAGCGCGTCATGACCGACCGCACGTTCAACACGCCGTCCGCGCCGTTCAAGCCGAGCGGCCAGCGCACGGGGGACACCTCCGTCGAGCTGACTATCCCGAACCTGTCGCGCACCGCGAGCGCCACCGAGATTCAGCGCTCGCGCGACCGCAAGGACTGGACCACCATTGCCACGGTGACCGGCAAGGCGCTGTCGTTCGGCGACAACCCCGGAGGCGGCACGTTCTACTACCGCGCGCGCAACTTGCGGGGCAGCCTCGTCTCCGCGTGGTCCGAGCCATCCGAGGCCATCGTCACGATCTGCGCCCCGGCGGCACCGACGCTCCTCACGCCGACGAGCGGCCAGGTGCTGCTCGTCTCGCAGGGCATGGTCACGTTCACGTGGCACCACAACCCCATCGACGGCTCCGCGCAGAGCGCGGCCGAGGTCCAGTACTCCACGGACGGGGCCTCATGGAAGACGGTGACGGCCGCGACCGCCCAGAGCGCGAGCGTGCCGAACTTCCCCCTCAACTCCACCGTCTACTGGCGCGTGCGCACCAAGGGCGTGCATGCGGACTTCGGACCGTGGTCCGGCAACAGCTCGTTCTACGTACGACAGCCCCCGCAGCTCGCCTTCGACGCGCCCGGCCAGACCGTGCGCAACATGCCGGTCGGCGTGAGCGTGCAGTACGTCGACGCATCCGGCGCGCTCGCGGCCATGGCCGTGGCCATTACCGATATGGGCGGCAACGTGCTCTACGAGGAGGCGCTCGGGACCTCCACGGCCACGAGCGTCACCAAGGACGAGTGGATGCCGGAGGACGGCGGCGAGTACCGAATCGTGGCCACGGCGCGAAGCACGAGCGGCCTGCAGTCTACGACCTCCATGCCCTTCCGCGTTGAGTTCGAGCTGCCGCGCCGCGCCTCCCTCCGCATCGAGGCCGACATCGAGCGCGGATACGCCGAGCTGCAGTGCATCGTAGACAACAACGACGAGGGGCAGGACGTCGAGAGCCTTAGCATCTGGCGCGTCACGCGCGACGGTGAGAGGCTGATCGCCTCCGACCTGTCCGACGGCTCCTCGGTGGTCGACCGCTACGCGCCGCTGAACACGGATTACAGCTACCGCGTGGCGGCGTATGCCGCCTCGGGCGCATCGAGGGCGACGGAGCACCCGGGCAGCATCAAGACGCCCTACTGCTTCGTCTACTACGGCGACGGTCTCATGGCCCGCGCGCAGTTCGACCCGACCGAGCAGCGCAACCTCGAGCGCGCCAACCGCACGCTCGTGCGCTACGCGGGCAGGTCACACCCCGTCCTATACGACGCGGGGGGCATCAGCGACACCCGCCCCCTGACCGCGCACGTCATAGGCGAGGAGGAGGTTCGCGCCTTCGAGGACCTCATCCTCTACCCGCGCGCCATCTTCAAGAGCGTGGCCGGTGACGTGTTCCACGTCGCCGCCGACGTGAGCGTGAACCGCGACCTGTGCATGCCCACGACGCACGCCGACATCAGCCTCTCGCTGACGAGGGTGGACGGTGAGGCCCTGTGATCTGGACAGGTTTCCGGCAGGAGTCGTACATCTACCGCCGGGTCACGTGGCCCGGCCTCGTCGAGGCCGAGGACTACGGCATGTTCACCGGCGGGCGGCTCACGCACTCCGCGCTATCGCAGCTCCGCTCCCAGGGCACGCTCGACTTCTCCGGCAGCGCCATACCCGACGAGCACGACCTCGTGCGCGTGTACTACCAGATGGAGGACGAGCGCGGCGAGGCAGGGACATTCGCCCTCGGGACGTACTTCTGCAGCATCGGCACGCCGAAATACAACGGGCCGCTGGTATCCGGCAGCGTCGACCTCGAATCGACGCTGCGCCTCGCGGTGAAGGGGAAGTACGGCCGCTACTACACGGTTAAGGCGGGGACCAACGCGGTCGCGCACGCCGACGGCATCTTCAAGCGCCTCGGCCTCCGGACGAACGAGCCGCGCTGCGACTACGTCCTGCCGAGGGACGTGGTGTACGAGCCGGACGACAGCTGGCTGAAGATAGCCAACGACCTCCTCGCCATGGCCGGGTTCGCATCGGCCTACCCGGATGCCTACGGCGTAATCAAGATGGTCCCGTACGTCGAGCCGCAGGCGCGCAAGCCGGTGCGCACGTTCAACGACGGCGAAGACTCCATCATGCTCCCCGAGGTGTCCAGATCGGACAACGCGGACGACATCCCCAACGCCGTGTACCTGACCTACGAGACGGAGGAGGAGAGCCTCTGGGCCGTGTGCCGGAACACCGACCCAAACTCCCGCGCGTCCATCCCGTACAGGGGCTACGAGGTCCCGCTCGTCGACCAGGTGACGGAGCTCACGGGCGCTACCAAGGAGGAGCGCCTAGATGCCCTCAAGGCCAAGGCCAAGACGAAGCTCGTGGACAACTCCTCGTCCATCGAGTACGTCGAGTGGGGCCACCCGTGGGTGCCGCTGCTGCCCAACGACGCGGTCGGCATCGACTATCTCACCGCCGGGCTAAATTGGCGCGGTGCGATAACGGAGCAGGAGATAGAGGTCGGAGGCCACTGCGCGGTGACGGGCAAGGCCCGCCGCTTCATCCGCTCCGGCTTCGTCACCGAGACGGAGGGAGGGTCATGGTAAGCGGCCACGAGCTGTACGAGCTGCTGTTCGGCGGGACGGGCGCAAAGGAGTCCCACACGTGGGGCACCGTCGCCGCAGTCAACCAAGACGGGACCGCCAACGTGCGGCTCAACCCATCCATATCGACCACCTGCACGTGCCTGGCCGAGGTGAAGGCCGGGGACCGCGTGCTGGTGCTCGTGTTCAAGCAAGGAGCAGTAGTGCTCGGGAAGGCGGTCTAGATGCTCATAGACCTCACGCTCGACATCGAGAAGGGCACCAACCGCTTCTCGACGCTCGACAACCCCATCACGCTTCGGCAGCAGGACGCCGAGGCGTACGTGTTCAACGTCAACCTGCGGCAGGGAGGCGCGGTGCTCGACCTCACGGGCATGACCGTGCGCTTCTACGCGCTGCGCCCGGACGGCGGGAAGGTCATCGACGGCGAGAATGTCGCGGTGCTCTCCGCGCCCGACGGAATCGTGCAGTACACCGTCCCCGCCAAGCTCACGCAGGCGGCAGGCGACATCCCGACCTCGTACATCCGCATCAGCTCGGGCGACTGGTCGGCATCGACGGGCAACATCGCCATCAGGGTCGTGCCATCGGTGGCCATCGAGGCCACGGGCGGCGACTACATCCCCGAGATCGACCACCTCATCAACGCGCTCGAGGCGCAGCGCGTCACCTACGGCAACGCCGAGGATATGCGCGCGTCCGAGTGGCAGGCGATCATGGACGAAGTCTCCAACGCGCGCGGCCGGGCGAACAGCGCCGCCGACCGCTGCGAGGCCGCGCTCGCGTCGCTCAAGGTCGACTACGACGACCTGACGGACGACGCGAAGGAGAAGATCGCCGCCATGGCCAGCGCCGGAGTGGTCTTCGCAACGCATGCGGAAATCGACGAGGCGTACGAGTCCATCATCGCCCCGGCAATCGGCACCGACACGGTCCTCGACGGCCTCACCCAGGAGGACTACGACTACGCCTTCGGCAAGGTATTCGGCCAGTAAAGGAGAAAGAATGGCAGTACAGGTAAACAAGGTCATGACGTTCGGCGACACCGTCGACCTCATCACCAAGGTGCACAAGGCCTCGGCGAACCCCGTGGCCGTGGCTCCGCACTACGACGGCACCAAGGGCGAGTACGACAACCTCGGCGAGTGGTTCAGCCTGCGCCGTGACGGCAAGGTGTACGGCGTCGACATCCCCGAGTACACCTACTCGAACGACCCCAAGGGCATCAAGACGCGCGACAACGTCGGCCTCGTGTGCCAGCCCGCCACCAACACCACGGCGGGCCGCGACGACTACTCCAAGCTCAACGCCTTCGAGTACTTCACCGTGAACGGCACGGTCGACGACAGCGGCAAGTTCCACTGCACGGCCATGAAGGGCGACGGCCGCTTCAGGGCCGACGGCTCCAACGGCGACGTCTGGGTCATGGCCTGCCCCGGCTACTACAGCATCACGCGCAGCAACGGATACAAGCGCCTGCTCTACTCCGACACCAAGTACGAGGGCATGAGGCCGCTGCCGGGCCAGAAGTACGCCGACGGCACCGAGCGCCCGCTCCTCGTGTTCTCGCCCTATCTCGCGTGGTGCGATTCCAACAACGTGCCCCACAGCTACTCCGGCAAGGTCCGCACGTTCCAGTTCGGCTCGCACGACACCGGAATCAGCTACAGCAAGAAGAAGGGCGCGGGCTACACGGGACGAACCGTCGCGGACAACTTCTATATCCAGCTCATGCTCATGCTCAAGTACGCCACGCAGGACCTCCAGAGCCTCGGCGGCTGCACAGACTACGCGAACCAGTACAAGGTCCTCGAGGCCGAGACCGGCGTGAACCGCGTGCTCCTGCCGAAGGCTGCGGCCGACTACTTCCTCATCGGCTCCACGCTGAACTGCGGACCGAACAGCGACCGAGGGGCGACCGCAGGCCAGTCCACGTTCGCATACCGCACCGTCACCAAGATCGAGACGATGAGCGACCGATGCGCGGTCTACGTCGACGGCGCACCGTTCACCACGGCCGTCGACGACTACGTATCCGCGATGCCGTGGAAGACCGGAACGTGCGACAACCTGCTCGGCACGGACGGCTACCCGCTCGCGGGCAAGCCCAAGCAGCGCCAGCCGTACCGCATCCAGGGCATCGAGGTGCTCTGCGGAGCGTACGAGCCGCTGTGCGACGTGATCGTGAATCAGGTCAAGACGTCGGCCGACGAGGGCCACTGCGAGCTCTACAAGTGCTTCGATTCGCGCAAGTACTCCTCGGCCCTCGACGCCAACCACGTCAAGCTCGACCTCGAGCTGCCCGCGCGCGACAGCAAGACCAACGGCAAGTGGATGTACAACGAGGACTGGCAGGAGTCCGCGAAGTGCCCCGGCCTCCTCGTGCCTACCGGTTCCAAGGGAACCTCCACGACGGGCACCTGCGACGCGATTTATTCCGACCCGATCTCATCTCCCGGCCTGCGAGAGCTGCGGTGCTTCGGCTATCTCGGGGATGGGTCTATGTGCGGTGCCTTCTGCGGCTTTTCGAACGTCGGGCTCGGCAGCTACTGGTGGTCCTTTGGCGGTCGGCTATCTGGCCTGGGGGTCACCATGGCCTAGCCATGGTGCGGGGGTGAAGCGCAAGCGAGGGGGCAGCGCCCCCTCCTCACCCCTCCCAGACCTTTTGGGGGTTCTCGGCGGTAGCCGCTTGGTTCTCGGCCTTCTGCAGTGCTTCGGCAATCTCAGGAATGGGTCTATGTACGGTGCCTTCTACGGCAATTCGAACAACAGGCTCGGCAACTACAGGTGGAACTATGGCGGTCGGAAATCTGGTCAAACGCGGAACACGCTCGTCGAGTCCACCCGCTTCGAGCGGGCATGCCCCGTCAACTGACGAAAATATCAACCCCACGGTGTTTGGTAGCCCATCGGCGAAGAACGCCAAAACCAGATAGGAAACAATGAGGCGTTACTGCAAGCGCGTGGACATCGAGGACGAGGGCTTCTGCCTCGTCGCGGTCCGCGACTTCCTGCGAGGCAAGAGCGGGCGCAGGGAGGTGCAGGCGCTTCTGGACGAATACGGAGGCGAGGAGGAGCTGGCGCGCTCCCTCGCCGCCGAGATACGCGAGCGGCGCGTCACGGTCGCACCCATCCAGTACTTCAACCGAATCGAGCCGATCAACGGCAAGCACCGCATCATCGGGCGCGAGACGCCGAAGCACCAGTGCTTCGACTACATCGCGGTGAACGGTCTGGCCGAGATGCTCATGGCCAAGATAGGCGACTACCAGACGGCCTCCATACCGGGGCGCGGCCAGATATTCGCCAAGCACGCCATCGAGAAGTGGATACGCGAGCCGAGGGCCAGGTACTTCATAAAGCTGGACATCCGCAAGTTCTACCCGAGCATCGACCAAGACGCGCTCCGCGCCATGCTCGCGCGCGACGTGAAGAACGAGGCCCTGCTCTACCTCGTCGGCGTCCTCCTCGACCAGTTCCCGCACGGTCTGAACATCGGCTCGTTCCTAAGCCAATACTTGGCCAACTATTACGCCTCGCGCGCGTACCACTACGCGCAGGAGCGCCTGCGCAAGACGCGCGTGAACAGGCGCACCGGCGTGGTGACGGACAAGCGCCTCGTGGACCACGTGCTGTTCTACATGGACGACATCCTTCTCATGGGCCACGACAAGCGCGACCTGAAGATGGCCGCGCGCCGCCTGTCCAAGTTCGTGAGCGACGAGCTGCACGTCGAGCTGAAGCCGTGGAAGGTGTGCGCCGTGGACAAGGAGCCGCTGGATATGGTCGGCTTCGTCTTCTACACGTACAAGACCACCATCCGGCCGGGCATCTTCCTGCGCGCCAGACGGGCATTCATGCTCGCCGGGCGGTCGGAGGTCATACCGCTGCCGCTGGCCCGGCGCTGCATCAGCTACTACGGCTACCTGAAATACAGCTGCAGCAAGGGAGTCATCGAGAAATATCACGCGGAGGATACATTCGCACGGTGCAAGGACGTCGTGAGCCTTGCCGAGACCGAGAGGAGACTCGATGAGAGTTTATTCGACGGCGGAGCTTCAGGCCGTGGACTACCACGAGCGCCCGGACGGCTTCGCGGACATCAGGCTGCGCCGCAACATCCAGAAGGTGACGCGCGAGCAGATCGACCCTGCCGGAGAAGCCACCGTGGAGTGGCAGGCTGACGAGCAGTACGTCCTCGCCGCCATCTCGAAGGACGAGGCCGCCGAGGCGTTCGACCAGCTCTGGGAGCAGGCCGTGCGCGACGGCATGACCCTCGACGAGCGAATCGACGAGACCGAGCAGAGCGCCAGCGATAGCGGCGACGCCCTCGCGGAGCTCGGCGACATGGTCGCGGAGCAGCAGTCGGCAATCGAGGACCAGGAGGCCGCACTGGCCGAACTCGGCGACCTCGTAGCGGCAATCAAGGGAGGTGAGTAGCAATGGCGAAAATCTATTACCGCCAAGTCAAGGCCGGAAAGCGCACCATCGACGAGGTGCCCGAGCTTTGGCGCGAGAAGGTGCAGAAGATGCTGGACGAGGAGGCCCGATGATCTCCACCGTTATCAGCGGACTGACGCTCGCGGTGGTGACGGGCCTCGCCGGGTATCTCGGCAGGCAGCTGCATGACATCCGCAAGGAGTACTCGGCCGTCATATCCGCGCAGCGCTCGCAACTCAAGGCCTCCATCGTGCGCAGCTACGAGGAGGCGGTGGCCCGGGGCTACATCACGGCCATGGAGCTGGACACGCTCAACAAGCGCGCCGACAACTACGCGCTCCTGCATGGAGACACGTACATCGAGACGATCAGGGCGCACGCCAACACCTTGGACATACACGGCAGCATCCCCGAGTACACGCACCCAGAGAACCACAATGGTTAGGAGCAACTATGAACAAGGACGCACTCAAGCGCTGGCTCATCGCCGCAGGAGTCCGCGCCGTGAAGACGGCGGCCCAGACGGCCGTGACGCTCATCGGCTCGACCGCCGTGGCCATCACGTCGCTCGACTGGGGCCAGATCGCGGCCGTGGCCGCATGCACCGCAGTGGTATCGGTACTTACCTCGATCGCCGGAGTCCCGGAGGTCGAGGAGGGTACCTCGCCGTTTGCGATGCGGCGCTAGCGCTACTCGCGGCATCCGTGCTCGTCTTCCTCTCTCTCGAGCTAGGGATGCCGCAGGTGCGGACGGCCGGAAAGGCGATACCGACCGTCTACGACAAGGACGCCCCAGCGCAGGTCCCGACCTACCTCCAGACGGACGAGCGCTGGGGCGCTCTCCCCTATGCTGGGGACGACATCGCAACGAGCGGCTGCGGCCTCACAAGCGCGGCCATGGCGTACACCAGCCTCACCGGCGAGGAGTGGACGCCCCTGCGGCTCGCGCTGACCGTCGGCGACACGTGCACCACGGGCGGGCTGAACGACATGCAGAAGTTCTGCGCGTGGATGCGCGCGAACGACGGGGGCCTGTCGAGCACGGACCTGCTCTACGACCAGCAGGAGGCGCTCGGATATGCCGGGCGCGGCTGGATGGTGTTCGGCTCCATGACCGGCCAGCTGCACGAGGGCGGGAGGGCCTACGGAGGCCACATCGTGCTCGTATGCGGGTGGGACGGCAGCACGGCCGACATCCGCGACCCAGACGAGGGACAAGTGAATCTGAACACAGACGAGTTCGCCAACGTATCGTGGGCGTACTTCATCGCTATAGGGAGTGATTGACGGTGCAGGGCATCGACATCAGCAACTACCAGAGGGGCATCGACCTCGACAAGGTCCCGTTCGACTTCATGATCTGCAAGGCGACCGAGGGCACCGGAATCGTCCACGACACCTGCGACGGCTTCGTCCAGAAGGCCAAGGCGCTCGGGAAGAAGTGGGGCTTCTACCACTTCCTGAACGGCGAAGACCCGGTGAAGCAGGCCGAGTTCTTCGTGTCGCAGACCAAGAACTACTTCGGCAACGGCGTGCCAGCGCTCGATTACGAGATGTACGGCATGGTCCACGGGGCCGCAGGAGCCAAGAAGTTCCTCGACCGCGTCCTCGAACTGACGGGCATCCGCTGCGCGGTCTACATGAGCCGCAGCGTCTGCACCGAGGACGACTGGAGCGCCGTGGCCAAGGACCACCCGCTGTGGGTCGCCCAGTATGCCAACACGGAGCGCACGGCATACCAGGCGACCCCGTGGCTGCCCTCCGGCGGCTTCGGCGCGTGGAACGAGTGCGCGCTCCACCAGTACAGCTCCAACGGCCGCCTCGACGGATACGACGGGCCGCTCGACCTCGACATCGCGCACCTCGATGCGGACGGCTGGGACAGGGTGGCGAACCCCAAGGGCCTGCCCGTGCCGGACGCCAAGCCGAGCGGGACGGCCCCGCAGCCGCAGGAGACGGCGCTCGAGCTGACCGCCCGCGTCATAGACGGCACCTACGGCGACGGCGACGCGCGCAAGGAGGCGCTCGGCGGCCGCTACGACGAGGTGCAGGAGCTGGTGAACTACGTCCTGAACACGAGCGCCACGGAGCTGGCCGACGCCGTGATCCGTGGGCAGCTCGGCAGCGGCGAGCTTCGCAAGCGCGTGCTCGGCGGGCGCTACGCGGAGGTGCAGGGCGTGGTCAACGACCGCCTCGGGGCGTCGTCCAAGAAGACCTACACGGTCAAGAGCGGCGACACGCTCTCGGGCATCGCCGCCAAGTACGGCACGGACTACAGGACGCTGGCCAAGGCGAACGGGCTGGCGAACCCGAACGTGATCTACCCCGGCCAAGTTTTGGTGGTGGGATAGCCAAAAGGAAAGGGGAGGCTCCTCGCGGCCCCCCCTTCTTCAGTAGTTGCTTTTTTAGGCGGCCCGAGAAAACCTGATGAACACGGAGCGCCCGAGCGCCAGTACCTGGGTTCGACTATCTTTGCAAATGGGGCACCAACTTTAAAATGTGCGAACCCGTGCGAGTTACCATCGCACGGGTTCGTTCTTTTTTGACATTACATGAAGAAGACTCAATGCCCTTGCGCTAGCTAAACAGCTCGCAAACTTTTCGATCAGAGCAGGCTTTACTCAACATCTTGGTAGCCGCAGAGAGCATGACAGGACTTAGCCCACGCGCGAAACGCCCGCTCGGCTGCAAGTTCAAAGAAGGTTCAAGCGACAAAAAAGAAGGGGCCTCGCACAGGCGAGACCCCTTCGCACGCAAAATCGAACGTGTCTGTTACACGTAGAACAGGATGTCATCGTAGGTCGGGACCGGCCAGTAGTCGGCGGCCACGATCTCCTCCATGGCATCCACGGCGGCGCGCAGCGTATCCATAGCGGGAACGACCTCGTGTGCATACACGTTGGCCTGCTCCTGGCCATCGAGAGCCTCGGCCTTCTGATGCACGGCGTCGAGCGCCTTGATGGAGTCGTTGATGGTGGTGATGCCGTTGCAGAGCTTGTTGAGCGTGTTCTGCTCGCACTGCATGGCGGCCTCGGCACCGGCGGCACGAATAGTCTCAAGGCCCTTAGCGACCTTGGTGGCATAGGCGGTAATGACCGGGCGATAGGTACGACGCGCCTCGCGAACCATCGTGGTGGCCTCGATGTTCATGAGCTTGTTGTACTTCTCGAGCTTGCAGTCGTAGCGGCACTGGGCCTCGGCCTTGGTCAGGACACCCGTCTCCTCAAAGAGCGCAATGGCCTTATCGGAAACAAAGGCGGGCAGGGCGTCGGCCGTGGTCTTGTTGTTGGCAAGGCCGCGCTTCTCGGCCTCGACGGGCCACTCGTCGGAGTAGCCGTCACCGGAGAAGAGGATACGCTGGTGGTCGGTCAGGACCTTCTTGCAGTACTCGAGCGCAGCGTCCTGGAACTCATCCTCGGGCGTACCCTCAAGCGCGTCGGCGAAGGACTTGAGCGACTTGGCCACGGCAGCATCGAGCACCAGGTTGGAGTCGGAGACGTTCTGCTCGGAGCCGCAGGCACGGAACTCGAACTTGTTGCCGGTGAAGGCGAACGGGGAAGTGCGGTTGCGATCGGTGTTGTCCTGCATCAGCTTGGGCAGGGTGTCGGCGCCCAGGTCGAGCACGCCGCGCGTGGCATGGACGGAAGCCTTGCCATCGATGATCTTCTCGACGACCTCGGTAAGCTGGTCGCCCAGGAAGATGGACATAATCGCCGGAGGAGCCTCGTTGGCGCCCAGACGATGGTCGTTGCCGGCCGAGGCAACGGAGGCACGCAGGAGCTCCTGATAGTTATCGACGGCCTCGATCACCGCGGTGAGAAAGACGATGAACTGCAGGTTGTCGAGCGGGGTGTCGCCCGGATCGAGCAGGTTCTCGGACTCGGTGCCAAGCGACCAGTTGTTGTGCTTGCCCGAACCGTTAATGCCCTCGAAGGGCTTCTCGTGCAGCAGACAGACCAAGTCGTGGCGGGAGGCGATGAGCTTCATCTTCTCCATCATGACCAGATTCTGGTCGATGGCCTCGTTGACTTCGCCATAGACCGGTGCGAGCTCATGCTGGCAGGGAGCAACCTCGTTGTGCTTGGTCTTGGCGGGAATGCCAAGCGCCCACAGTTCATCGTCCAGGTCCTTCATATAGGCCGAGACGGTGGGGCGGATAGCGCCAAAGTAGTGCTCCTCGAGCTCCTGGCCCTTGCAGGGAGCAGCACCAAAGAGGGTGCGGCCGGTGATGACCAGGTCCTTGCGCTTGCGGTAAGCGTCCTTCTTGATCAGGAAGTACTCCTGCTCGTCACCCACGGAAGGAACGACCTTCTTGGGGGTCTTGCCAAACAGCGCCAAAACGCGCTTGGACTCACGCGAGAGCGCGGTCATGGAGCGCAGCAGCGGGGTCTTCTTGTCCAGGGCCTCGCCCGTGTAGGAGCAGAAAGCCGTGGGGATGCACAGGACCTGTCTCTTATACACATCTCCGAGCCCACGAGACCGATCAGTATCT
>CABSNX010000036.1 GCA_902479205.1 uncultured Collinsella sp.
CCGGTTACCAAGATCACCATCGTTCCGCGCACGAGCGGTGCCCTGGGCTACACCATGCAGGTCGAGGAGGACGAGCGCTTCCTTACCACGCGCCAGGAGGTCCTGGACAAGCTCGCCGTCTACTGCGGTGGTCGCGCGGCCGAGGAGCTCATCTTTGGCGAGATGACGACCGGTGCCGCCAACGATATCGAGCAGGCCACCAAGCTCGCCCGCAACATGGTGACGCGCTTTGGTATGTCCGACGAGTTTGGCATGATGGCGCTTGGTACCGTTCAGAATGCGTACCTCAACCAGGACACGTCGCTCACCTGCGCCCCCGGTACGGCCGAGCGCGTGGACGCGATTGTCGCCAAGCTGATCGAGGATGCGCACGACCGCGCTCTGCAGATCCTGAAGGAGAACAAGTTCAAGCTCCACGAGCTGGCTCGTTATCTGTACAAGAAGGAGACGATCACGGGCGAGGAGTTTATGAATCTCCTCACGCGCGAGAATCCGCTGATGCCTAAGCAGCAGTAGCGTTGCATTCGGGACAGTAAATATCGACGCCCCATTTGAGTGCCTATCTCAAATGGGGCGTTTTGCTTGGGAGGGATATGTATGAAGATCGTGGTGAGTGCCTGTTTGATGGGCGAGAGCTGCAAGTATAACGGCCTCGATAATTACCACCGCGCGTTGGTCGAGGCCTGCGAACGCACAGGGACCGAGGTACTCCTCGTATGTCCTGAGGTTTTTGGCGGTCTGCCCACGCCACGCGATCCGTCCGAGATTGTGAACGGCGAAGTCCGTACCTGCGAGGGCGTGTCCGTTGACCGGGAATTCCGCCTGGGCGCTCAACGTGCGCTCGACATGTGCGAGCAGGCGGGCGGCCCTTCCGAGATTGCTGCGTGCATCTTGCAGGACCGCAGCCCCTCGTGCGGCGCGGGTCGCATCTACGACGGCACCTTTAGCGGTACACTCACCGCGGGCAACGGCGTTTTCGTCGATCTGTTGCTGCGTCACGGCTACCGCGTCATTCCGGCTAGCGAGTTCGACCCCAAATTACTTGAGCAATAAAAAACCACCACAAAGGTGCCTGTCCCCTTTGTGGTGGTTTTGGGCTTGGTCTAGAGCGTGTGGCCGTAGGCATCGGCGGCCTTTATGGCGGCGGCGAACTTTTCGTCGGTGAAGGGCTCGGGGTTTCCCTGCTTCCACTCGTTGGTGGCGTGTGCGAACTCGCACAGGGCCGGGATATCAGCCTCGGAAAGTCCGACCTGCTCAAGCGTCACGGGCAGCCCCATCTGCTTGTTAAAGGCGGCGTAGCGCTCAAGGTTCTCGGTATCGCCCGTATAGGCAAACAGCACCAGCACACCCAGGCTCACGACCTCGCCGTGTAGGTAGGAGCCCTCGCGCGGAATGCTGCACGTGGCGTTGTAGAACGCATGCGCCACGCTCGAGTTGTAGTAGTAATCGTTTTGGTTGGTCAGGTTGGAGACGTAGCCCGTGTTGACCACGATGTCGAGCGCGATCTGCTTGACGGCCTCGCTCGACAGGTTCTGGCGCACGTCCTCAAGACCCTGAACGCCATAGGTAAACAGCGGCTCGGAGCAGGTGTGGGCGAGTGCCAGGCCAAGGCCTGCCGTGTGCTCCAAGTTGCCGGCGCTCGTGGCGTACTCGACCTCGGGCTGCTTAGACAGGGCATCGCCCACGCCGGCCCAGAAGTATTCTGCCGGTGCCTCGGCGATGATCTTGGGGTTGATGAAGATGTGCGCCGGTCGGTTGGGGTACGAATAGCCCTCGAGCGAGCCGTCGTCGTTGTACACGACGGCAATGGCGGTTGCGGCGGAGCAGTTGGAACAGATCGTCGGGACCGTGAAGACGATCTTCTTGAGCTCGATGGCTGCGGTCTTCACGGTGTCGAGCGCCTTGCCGCCGCCACAGGCGATGAGCACGTCGGCTTCTTGGCAGGCGGGGGAGTTTACGACCTTGGCGATATTGGCACGCGTACTGTTGGTACCGTAGACACGCGTCTCCAGAATCTCGACGTCGGTACCTGCCAGCGCAGCTTCGATACCGGGAAGCGCTGCGGCCAGTGCCCGCTTGCCACCGATGATCGCGACCTTTGTCGCGCCGTACTCCGCCAGTGCGGCGGGCAGCTCGTCAAAGCAATCCTCGCCAACGGTGTAGTCGCTCATTCCAATCGTGCGCATAGCAACCTTCTTTCGTTCGATAGAGTGCTTTCAGGTATTTTGCTCCTAGAGCAGGGCTGTAATAGCGAGAAATTTCGAACGTATAAAACCAGTGTTGAGGGTTTTTCGCCGGCGAGGAACGTGCTAGCATACTCCGCATAAGCGTTGATGGGGACGAGTAGTCGGCCATCCGCATGCTACAGAGAGCGGGGAGCGCTGAGAACCCGTGCATGCGACCGATGAAAATCACCCCGGAGCTGCGGTCCCAACGGACGTGCCGCACAGACACGTCTTAGTAGATATCGCCGAGATGGTCGTCGATACAGGCCAGCCGAGTAACGGATGCGAGCGCGCTAGAAGCGGGCGAGGGCATCTAAGCTGGGTGGTTAAGCGAAGAGCTTTTGCGGGCGCACAGCCCGTTTTGTGGCGCTTCGTCCCAGCTTGCAGGGACGGGCGCTTTTTTTGGTGCCCAGAGGGCGTGCGCGCCCACGACATGAAAGGGGTACCGTGGCAAACGAGTACAAGCAGACGATGAATCTGCCCAAGACCGGTTTTCCCATGCGTGCCGGTCTTTCCAAGTCCGAGCCCAAGCGACTCAAGGACTGGCAGGACAACAAGGTCTACGAGCAGGTTCTGAAGAAGAACGAGGGTCACAAGAAGTTCGTGCTGCACGACGGTCCTCCGTACGCCAACGGCCCGATCCACATCGGCCACGCCATGAACAAGATCTCCAAGGACATGATCAACCGCTACTGGATGATGCAGGGCTATGAGGTTCCCTATGTCCCCGGTTGGGACTGCCATGGTCAGCCGATCGAGCACAAGGTCGAGGAGAAGCTCGGCACCGAGAAGTTCAACCAGACCCCCACGGCCAAGATTCGTGAGCTCTGCAACGAGTTCGCTGTCGAGAACATCGAGCTGCAGAAGGCCGGTTTCCGTCGTCTGGGCGTGCTCGGCGACTGGGATAACCCCTATCTGACGCTCTATCACCAGCACGATGCCGCCGACATCGAGGTCTTCAAGGCCATGTTCGATAAGGGCATGATCTATCGCGGCCACAAGCCGGTTCACTGGTGCAAGCACTGCCACACCGCGCTGGCCGAGGCCGAGATTGAGTACTCCGACGAGACGAGCCCCTCCATCTTCGTGCGCTTTGAGATGACCTCCAAGCCCGCCGGCCTCGAGAACTTCGACGGACCGGTCGACTTTATCATCTGGACGACTACGCCGTGGACCATCCCCTCCGACCAGGCCGTTTCCCTTAAGCCCGGCGCCGCCTATGTCGCCGTTGAGCACGATGGCCGTGCCGAGGTCATGCTCGAGGACCTGGCTCCCAAGTGCTGCGAGGAGTTTGGCTGGGAGTACACCCCGGTTATGGTCGCCGGCAAGCCCTATGTGGTTCCCGCTGAGACCTTCCACCACATCCACTACAAGCAGCCGATCTTTGACGGTGTTGAGGGCGTGGCGCTGCTGGCCGATTACGTCGGTGTCGACGACGGTACCGGTATCGTCCACAACTCGCCTGGCCACGGCGTCGACGACTACTTCGCCTGCCTCAAGGAGGGCATCACCGACATCTGCATGCCGGTCGATGACGACGGCAAGTTCTACACCGGCGAGGAGTTTGGCACCGGTGGTCCCTTCAGCGGTATGGATACCGATGAGGCCAACCCGCATATCATCGAGTTCCTGCGCGAGCGCGGCACCCTGGTTCTCGAGAAGAAGATCACGCACAGCTATCCGCACTGCTGGCGCTGCAAGCACCCGGTGCTCTTCCGTGCTACTGACCAGTGGTTTGTCTCGATGGACAAGACCGGTTTGCGCGAGCAGGCTGGCAAAGAGGTCCGCGAGAACGTCAAGTGGTATCCGGCCCACGCGGCCAACCGCATCGGTGCCATGGTCGAGCAGCGTCCCGACTGGTGCATCAGCCGTCAGCGCAACTGGGGCGTGCCTATCCCCAGCTACACCTGCGCCGACTGCGGCGAGAAGGTCATGAATGATGCCACGCTCGACGCCGTCATCAAGCTCTTCCACGAGAAGGGCTCCGACGCCTGGTTCACCGACGCTCCCGAGAGCTACCTGGGTGAGGCCTGCGTCTGCCCCAAGTGCGGCGGCCATCACCTCAAGGCCGATAAGGACATCCTCGACGTGTGGTGGGATTCCGGCGTCTCCTGGAAGGCCGTCTGCGAGTATCGCCCCGAGCTTGAGTACCCGGCTGACGTGTATCTCGAAGGCTCCGACCAGCACCGCGGTTGGTTCCAGAGCTCGCTGCTGACCTCGGTGGGTGCCAACGGTCACGCTCCGTACAAGGCGGTCGTCTCGCAGGGCTTCACGCTCGACGGTCAGGGCCGCAAGATGTCCAAGTCGCTCGGCAACGTCATCGACCCCAACAAGGTCTGCGACGAGATGGGCGCTGACATCATCCGCCTGTGGGTCGCCTCGGTCGATACCAGCTCCGACGTCTCCATCGACCACGAGATTCTCGCCCGTACGTCCGATGCCTACCGTCGCTTCCGCAACACGCTGCGCTTCCTGCTTTCCGAGCTCGAGGGTCAGTTTGAGCCCGAGACCGACGGCGTCGCCTTTGCCGACCTGCTGCCGCTCGACAAGCTCATGGTTGCCCGCCTGACCCAGGTCCAGGCCGAGGTCGACGATGCCTACGCCAGCTACGAGTTCCCGCGCGCCTACCGTGCGCTTTACGACTTTGTGGTTACCGAGCTCTCCAACGTGTATCTCGACGCCCTGAAGGACCGTCTGTACTGCGAGAAGCCCGGCTCTCTCGAGCGCCGCAGCGCCCAAACCGTGCTGGCCGAGCTCTTCTCGATGCTCATGCGCGACCTGCAGCCGATCTTGTCCTACACGGTCGACGAGGCCATGGCCTATGCGCCCGCCGGCTGCGTCGATCACCAGAAGTACGCCGCGCTGCTCGATTGGTACAAGTCGCCTATCACGGTCGACGAGGCCAATGAGTTTGAGGGCGTGCTCGAGGCTTCGCTCGAGCTCCGTAGCGCCGTGACCAAGGCCCTTGAGGATGCCCGTTCTGCCGGCACCTTCACCAAAAGCCAGCAGGTCCGCGTCAAGGCGGTCGTTCCCGCCGAGATGTACGCGCTGCTGACCGGTGACAAAGCCGTCGACCTGGCCGAGTTCTACATCGTCTCCGATGTTGAGCTGACCCAGGGCGACGAGCTTTCCGTTGCTATTGAGGCTGCCGAGGGCGAGTGCTGCGACCGTTGCTGGAACTATCGCACCACCGTCGGCGAGTACAACGGCCACGCGCATATCTGCAAGCGCTGCGCCGACGCCCTTTAGGTTCCGCCGTTCTACCGAACGGCGGACCTGCCGACGCTGCGCGGGCCGCATTTGGACAATCTGACGTTCAATTTCAAGGGCGCGACCGAAAGGTCAGCGCCCTTTCATTTCACGTCACCTTGTCTCAAATGCGACCCGCTCGCTCATTTATGCTCTACCTGCGGTGTTTCCGTTCTTGGGAGATTTGTCGCTTCTTGCTTGCGTCAATGTATGATTATCTACTGCGTTAAACGGAATTCGATTGTTCTTGAGGGTAGGGGATTTCTTTGGGTCGTGGTGCGGATATGACGCCGCCTTTGCGTTGGCGGTTGGGTGTTGCTGGTGGGGTAGCGCTCGTTGTGCTGCTTGTTGACCAGCTGACCAAGCTTGCGGTTCGTGCCGTGGGCGATGCCCTGCATATGACCGTTATCCCCGGCCTGATCGATTTTCTGTTTGTTCGCAATATCGGTGCTGCCTTTAGCATGGGTGAGGGGCATGGCATCGCGTTTGCCGTGCTGGCGCTTGCAGTTATCGTCGCCATTGCCGTGTACCTGGTCCGTGCGCCTCAGCTCGCTCGTCTTGAGGTTGTGGGCATGGCTATGGTTGCGGGCGGCGCCATCGGTAACGCGATCGACCGCCTCGCCTTTGGCTTCGTGACCGATTTCATTGCCACCACGTTCATCGACTTTCCTGTCTTTAACATGGCCGATATCGGCATTACGGTCGGTGTTGTGTTGGCGCTTATCGGTTACATGTTCTTGAGTCCCGCCGCTCGCGAGGTCGATGCGACCGCCGAGCTCAACGCCCGTGACGAGGCCCGCGCCAAACGCAAAGCCAAGCAGCGTGGGGAGCGTGCCCGCAAGATTCGCGAAAGGAATGAGCGCTAATGGCCGACATCCATATTCTCGTTGCCGACGATTCCGCTGGTCAGCGTCTCGACGCCTATCTGGGCGCCAACGATGGCTGTCCCACGCGCTCTGCCTGCGCACATCTGATCGAGGGCGGTGCCGTTGCCGTCAACGGCGAGACCTGCCTATCAAAAAAATATGCCGTGCGCTCCGGCGACCGCATCTCGGTCGACTTGCCCGAGCCGCACGATCCGACCGACGTGATTCCCGAGGCCATTCCCCTCGATATCCGCTATGAGGACGACTATCTCATCGTGCTCTCCAAGCAGCGCGGCCTGGTGTGCCATCCCGCCCATGGTCACGAGAGCGGCACCCTTGCGAACGCCCTGGTCTACCACTGCGGCATCGACCATCTTGGTACCGTGCAGGGTGAGGACCGCCCCGGCATCGTGCATCGCCTTGATCGCGATACCTCGGGCCTTATGCTCGCGGCAAAGGACGACGACACCCAGCGCGCGCTTCAAAATCTTATCCGCACGCGCACGCTCGACCGTCGCTATATCACGCTCGTTCACGGGCACATCGCCATGGACGAGGGCACTATCAACACCGGTATCGCCCGCTCCACGCGCGACCGTGTGAAGATGGCGGTTTCCGATGACCCCTTTGCGCGCCAGGCCATCACGACTTTCAAGGTGCTCGAGCGCTTTGATTCCACGCGCTTCGACGACGGCTACACGCTTGTCGAGTGTCATCTGTTTACCGGACGCACGCATCAGATTCGTGTGCACATGCGCCATATCAACCATGCCTGCGTGGGCGACCCACTCTACGGCAAGTGCGATGCGCGTGCCGATCAGGGTCTGACCAGGCAGTTCCTGCATTCTTGGCGCGTGGCGTTCGATCATCCCGTGACGGGGGAGCGCATTGAGTGCCGTGACGAGCTGCCGTGGGACCTTGCCGCGGTTCTGGATGACCTGGCCCCGCGTTCGCTCGGCCGCACTGCCGCAGGTGACGAAATCGTCCCGCAGCTCGGTCTTCTCGAAGCCTAGCCAGTATTAGGTGGTTTCTTGAACTCGGTAAGCCTGCGGTAAGATATACGGTTGTTTACGTAACGCGTTGCTGGGAGCCTGCATGCTCGCCTTTTTACAAACCAACACACCCATCGTGATCTTCAACCAGATTGTCGTCACGCTGCTCACGGTCTGCTTTCTGTACCAGGTGGTCTTCTTTGTCATTGGCGCTCTTCGTGGCGAGGTCGCGCCTCCCAAGGCCAAAAAACTTCACCGCTATGCCTTCTTTATCGCTGCGCATAACGAGGAGGCCGTGATCGCCAACCTCGTTCGCTCCATCAAGGATCAGGACTATCCGTCCGAGCTTATCGAGGTCTTCGTGGTCGCCGACGCCTGCACCGACAACACGGCGCAGCTCGCGCGCGAGGCGGGCGCCATTGTCTATGAGCGTAATGACCTTGCCCGCAAGGGTAAGAGCTGGGTCATGGACTTTGGCTTCGACCGCATTCTCAACGAGTATCCCGATACCTTTGAGGGCTATTTTATTTTCGATGCCGATAATGTCATTTCCCGTGATTACGTATCCAAGATGAACGATGCTTTTGACCAAGGCTTTCATGTGGTCACCAGCTATCGCAACTCTAAGAACTTCGGCAGTTCGTGGATCTCTGCGGCCAACGCCACGTGGTATCTGCGCGAGGCGCGCTTCCTTAACAATGCGCGCAACATCTGCAAGACTTCCTGCGCTGTATCGGGTTCGGGCTATCTCATTTCTGCCAGTGTTATCGAAGGCATGCATGGCTGGCAGTTTCACACGCTGACTGAGGACATTCAGTTCACCACGTTCTGCGCTATCCACGGCATTCGCATTGGCTATGCGCCGGCGGAGTTCTTTGACGAACAGCCCGTGACGTTTAAGGCTTCCTGGAAGCAGCGTATGCGCTGGACCAAGGGCTTCTACCAGGTGTTCTTTACGTATGGTAAGCACCTGGTCAAATCGACCTTTCGCTACCATCGCTTTGCCGCCTACGACATGTTTATGACGATCGCTCCGGGTATGTTGCTATCGCTGATCTCGATGCTCGCCAATGCCACGTTCCTGATTGTGGGCGGTCTTTCGCACGGCTTCCTGGCCACCGAGGTTGAGATGCAGGCGTGCGCCGCTTCTCTCATTATGACCTTCGCCATGATGTATCAGACGTTCTTTATCCTGGCGCTGCTCACGACCATCTTTGAGTACAAGCACATTCACTGCGCGCAAAAGTGGCGTCTGGTGACCAACCTGTTTACCTTCCCGATCTTTATGTTCAGCTATATCCCCATTACGGTGGCAGCACTGTTCTTGAAGGTCGACTGGGTGCCGACGCAGCACGCCGTGAGCGTTACCCTTGACGAGGTCATGCAAGGCGCCAAATAACCACGATCAAAACCACCACAAAGGGGACAGGCACCTTTGTGGTGGTTTTTGCGTTTGAGCTGCTGCCCAAGGAGGTGTTAGATGGTCTATATTCCGTTTTGGATTTGCATCTTTGCCGGCGCGGCGATTGATGTCCGTGAGCGACGGTTTCCCAATCAGCTTGCCGGCGTGTGTGCGGTGGCGGCGTTTGCAGGCGTTTGGCTCGACAAGGGCGTTAACACGGCGCTTGACCATGTCGGTCTTGCGATCATCGTCTACCTTGCCCTTGTGCTTACTGAGTCGCTCTGGCGTCGTGTTCGCCACGCCCCTGGCATTGGCATGGGGGATGCTAAGGCGCTTTTTGCGCTTTGCACGCTCGACCCTCTGGGTGGCTTCGTTGCGTTTGCTGCCTCGCTCCTTGCCCTTGCCGCCGCCTGTCTCATCGCAAAATCACGCTCCCTGCCATTGCTGCCGTTTTTAGTGCCGATATTTGCCATAATCGAGGTTGTGGGTAGTACGCTGTAACCGTTTGCGCGCCCTTTTTAAGGAGCATGCCATGGCAACCAATCAACAGACAGCCGCCATTAAGGCGCGTATGGATCGCATTCCCGCGGCGTTGTCGCCCGAGCTGGTCGAGCGTATCGCCGCCGACCGCGCCTCGGGTGTCGTTAATCCCTATCGATGCGGTGACGATCAGGTCATCCGACGTGTCAATCGGGCTGCAGACGAGGGCACGCTCATGCGTCCGGCCTTCATGCGCGATACCGAAAAGATTCTGCATCTGCCCGCATACACGCGTTATGCAGGCAAAACGCAGGTCTTCAGTTTTCGCAGCAACGATGACCTGTCGCGTCGCGGCCTGCACGTGCAGCTTGTCTCGCGCATCGCTCGCGATATCGGACGTGCTCTGGGGCTCAACTGCGATCTGATCGAGGCGATTGGCTTAGGCCACGACTTGGGCCACACGCCCTTTGGCCATGCCGGTGAGCGCTTTCTCAACGATATCTATCACGAGCGCACGGGTCGTTATTTTTTCCATAACGTGCAGTCGGTCCGCGTGCTCGACGCGCTGTACGGCCGCAACGTGTCGCTCCAGACGCTCGACGGCGTGCTATGCCACAACGGTGAGTACGAACAGCGTGTGTTTGAGCTTTCGGACATGAGCTCCTTTGACCAGTTCGACCTTACGGTTGAGGATTGCATTGCCACAGGTTACAGCGCAATTGAGCACCTGCGCCCCATGACGCTCGAGGGCTGCGTGGTTCGCATCTCGGATATCCTTGCCTACGTGGGGCGCGATCGCCAAGACGCCATTTCGGCGGGCCTACTGGCGCCCGATGCTTTTGACGATGGCCTGGGTGGGGCATACAACAGCTGGATCCTTACGCATGCCTCCATCGATATCGTTGAGCACAGCTATGGCAAGCCGCGCATCGTGATGAGCGAGGAATTGTTTGAGGAAATCCGCCGAGCCAAGCGCGAGAACTACGAGAAGATCTATAGCAAGGGCGGCATCGAGGGCGACTCCGAAGCGGAGCTGCGCGAGGCCTTCGAAAAGCTCTACGACCGTTGCCTGCAGGATATAAACGAAGGCGACGAGTCTTCGTATATCTTTAAGCACCACATTTCTCGCATTGAGCGGCAGCTTTTCTACTACGATCGCACCTATGCCTGGCAGGACGACAAGGATCAAGCGGTGGTGGATTACATCGCGAGCATGACGGACGGCTATTTCTGTGAGCTCACGAGCAAGCTGTTCCCGGGATTGAAGTTTCCGCACCGTACCTATATTAACGAACGGTAGTTCGTATTTATTCGGTATACTGTTGGTGGAAAACGTTTTTGATTGACGCACGGGATGGCTATGGACGACCTTTTTTCTGCTTCGACGCGCGAGCGTTCCTTTCAGAATGCGCCGCTTGCGGTGCGCATGCGGCCCAATTCGCTCGACGAGTATGTGGGCCAGCAAAAGGCCGTCGGTAAGGGCTCGTGGTTGCGTGCCGCAATTGAGCATGACGTGCTGTCGAGCGTGATTCTGTACGGGCCGGCCGGTACGGGCAAGACGACGCTGGCCCACATTATCGCCAACCATACCAAGAGCGAGTTTGTCGAGGTCAGCGCCGTGACAGGCACCGTGAAGGACCTGCGCCGCGTGATCGACGAGGCCAAGACGCGCCTGAATACGTACGACCGCCGTACCATTCTTTTTATCGATGAGATTCACCGCTTCTCCAAGTCGCAGCAGGATGCCCTGTTGCATGCGGTTGAGAACCGTACCGTCATTATGATTGGCGCCACGACGGAGAATCCGTACTTCGAGGTCAACTCGGCGTTGCTCTCGCGCGGTCGCGTCGTGGAGCTTGAGCACCTCAAGGACGAGGATATCGCCACACTCATTGAGCGTGCGCTCGAGGCGCCGCAGGGTTTGAACGGCAAGTTCTCGGCCGATGAGGATACGGTTAAGACCATCTGCACGCTGGCTGCGGGCGACGCTCGCTCGGCGCTCACGACGCTCGAGCTTGCGAGCGAGATCGCCGTCACGCGTCCCGATACCGAGGGAACGCCCGCGCCGGCGGCGGGGGAGCGCTATCCCATAACTGTTGACGACGTGAAGATTGCCAATCCGCGCCGTGGCTTTTCGTACGACAAAAACGGTGACATGCACTACGACATCATCAGTGCGTTTATTAAGTCTATGCGCGGTAGTGACCCCGATGCCACGATCTATTGGCTCGCGCGCATGATCGATGCAGGGGAGGATCCCAAGTTTATCGCTCGCCGTATTATGATTCAGGCTTCTGAGGATGTTGGCAACGCCGACCCGCAGGCGCTTTTGGTGGCGCATGCCGCATTTAAGTCTGCCGAGGTCATTGGCTATCCTGAGTGCCGCATTAACCTGGCTCAGGCTGCACTCTATGTGTGCTTGGCGCCTAAATCCAACGCGTGCGAGGCTTCGATCGATGCGGCGTTGGCTGATATCCATTCAAGTGGTCTGCGCGAGGTGCCGAGCTATCTGCGCGATCGTCACCGTCCCGGCAGCGACGAGTACGGTGTATACAAGTACCCACACGATTATCCCGAAGGCTGGGTCGATCAGCGCTATTTGCCCGAGGGGCTGGAGCGCGGTGCGTTTTGGAAGCCTGCCGGCCGCGGCTGGGAAGAGTGGCGCGTAGAGCAAAGTGAGCGCGATCGTAGCGGTAACGCGCCCAAGTAGGTCATTGGTACCACACACATTCCCTTTGGGTATCTTTCCCCTTCTTTGGGGTACCATGAACATCGTCTGTATTTCGAATTTTCCGGGAGGCTTATATGAGTCCCATTCAAATTGCCCTGCTGGTGCTCGCCATTGCCGGCGTGTGGGCCATCGTTGAGCTCGCGCTTACCCTGCGCAAGACCCGCAATGTTGTCGACTCGCTCGATAAGACCGTGAACGACCTCAACAACACCATCGCCGAGGCTCAGCCCGTGGTAGCAAAGCTCGACGGCGCTGTCGATGAGCTCACTCCCGCGCTTGCACAGATGGAGCCGCTCCTCAAGTCAAGCAAGACCGCCGTCGACGCTCTTACCTCCAATCTCGTAGAGGTCGAAGCCGTGGTTCGCGACATTTCCGAGGTTACGGGCAGCATGGCCGAGGCCAGCAATGCTGTGTCGAGCGTGACCGACTCTGCGGCCGGTGCCGTTCAGAAACTCTTTAACAAGGTGAAGGCTCCCGCGGCCGACGCCGAGCGCAAGCTTTCCGCTGCCGCCGAAGCAGAGCAGCCGACCGAGCGCGTCCTGATTGGCGAAGCCGGGGACGATGTCGCTGCTTGTGACGATGATGCACAGAAGTCTGCTGCTCAAGCAGCCCGGTATTACACCTACACGCCCGCCGAGACCTCCGAGGAGTCCTGCGATGAGTAGCGAAGCAACTTGCCCCATCACGTTGACTGTTGCCGGGGATCCGCGTCTGGCACGCCTCGTACGTATGACAGCGGCTAATGTCGGTGCGCTGTGCTCCATGTCCGTCGATCGAATCGAGGACATCCGTATGGCTGCCGAAGAGGCCTTCATCTTTGGCTGCACGGCTGTTGATTCTGACGATATCTCGATCAAATTCGACGTCGACGAATCGCACGTGGGTATGACTTTTACCTTTGGTGACCAGGCGACTCTCGATGAGGATGACCAGGCTGCCGTGTATGCCGAGCTCATTTTAGCGAGCGTGTGCGATTCCTACGAAAAGACTGCGGCGCCCCTAACGCTTTCCCTCGACCTCAAGGCGGATATCTAATATGCTGTCTCTTATACACATCTCCGAGCCCACG
>CABSNX010000037.1 GCA_902479205.1 uncultured Collinsella sp.
GCACCCGATGACGCGACGGCGCAGAACAACGTTCTCTCGCGGTTTTTCTCGACGCTGGAGGAGCGTTCGGGTGGCGTTGCCGGCGTACTCGATGGTGTCATGGATGTTTGGGGACGGCTGCTTGTGGGATACGGAGACATCCAAGGCTCGGCTGACGAGCTCATGGGCGAGATGATCGATGGCCTGGGAGGGGGCAGCGGTGCGTTGGGCTCCATTGCGTCGTGGCTCGGCGATACCGTTTCGGCGTCCGTGGCGGCGCTGGGCTTGGAGCCGTGCGACTTGCGCCTACGAAAGCCGGTACTGACCGACACCGCCAATGTCATCAAGAGCCCGGGGTCTGACATCACAGGTCTTTCTAAAGTGCAGGACAAGCTACGAAGTATTCCGCTGGGCGTGACCGACCCCAAGGCGCTTTGCGAGGCGCTGGAATATCAAGTCGAGCGCACCATCAGCGGCACGGTGTTCACGCTTGCGGAGATTCCGCTGCCCGGCGGCGGTTCCATCCCACTTACCGTCGATGTCGCCACACTGGCGGGTGCCCTGGGCGGTGGGTCGTAATGGGCATCCGCACGCGCCTGTGCGAGGAGCGCGCCCAGGCGACGGTCGAGATGGCCGTGGTCACGCCCGTCCTGCTGGTTCTGGCGCTTATCGTGTACAACGTCATGGTCTTTGCCGACGCGGTCGCGCGCTTCGATCGCGTGGTGCCCGATATCGTGCTAGCGCATGCCGTGGCGCCGAGCGGGGAGGGCGATGACAGCTCCATCGATGCCTCCGCGACCGTTCAGGCTCAGATCCAACATGCCATGGAAGGCTATGACTTGCAGATTGAGGTCTCGAGCGAGCAGGGTGCGACGACATCGGATGGCGGTCTGCTTTCGCTCTCCGGCACGTTTAGGACCTATACCTGTACCATGCGCTACGAGCCGTGGCCGAGCTCGCTCGGCATCGCCGGCGTTTCGCTGGGGGCACCGGCAAAGTTGTCGCACGAGCGCGCAGTGACGGTCGATCCGTGGCGTCCGGGGGTGGTTATGTGACCGCGGCCTCATCCTACATTGCCTACGCGCGGGCGCTCAACAGGCTGGGTTGGGCGCCTGCCGAGTTTGTGGTGGCGGAGTCGTTTGCCGTGCGCCTGCGCGGCATGCTGGGACGGTCTCCGATTGCCGCCAACGGGTTGCCGCTCGTCATGGCGTTCCCACGCTGCTCTTCGGTCCACACCTGCTTTATGGCCTACCCCATCGACATTGCTTTTATCGACCGCAACGGCAGCATCCTCGCATGCTACGAAAACGTCCGTCCTTGGCGCATGTGTTCCTGTCCCGGTGCCTGGGCGGTGCTGGAACGCCCTTCAATCCTCGCTACACCTCCCGCCTTTCAACAAGTGCCGGCGTAAGAATTGGCGACAGCGGACTTTCGTCATACGAAATTGGGTAAGATGGAGGAGAAGATGCATGGATGTTGAGATCCATCCCAACGCCAAAAAAACACTTGACGGAAAAGAAAGTGCTTGGTGCCTGGTTCGCGGTTACTGAGTGCATTCGCCGCGAGTCGGAGGACGAGCCGCCGAGATGGCTTGCCATTGGATGGCTTCCAGATGGTCGAAGTATGGAACTTGTTGCAGTCGAACTAATTCGTGGATGGCTCATTATTCATGCCCCGTCTCCGGTTCAGAAGAAATTCTGGCAAGAGATCGAGCAAGCTCGGCAGAGGGGTCGATGATGAGCAAGGCGTATACGGCTGCCAATGGTCAGGTTGTAACGGATGAAATGATTGACGCGTGGTGCGAGTCGTACGAGCATGGCGGGTTTCCGGACGGCGAGCATACCGTTGGGGGGATCGTGCACGGGCGGCCTCCGCTCTCAAGCGAAGGGACGGCAACGCTATCGGTCAAGATTCCCCTAGGGATGAAGGAGGCGATTCGTCGTCGGGCGGCGGCTGAAGGAATGACGCCAAGTGAGTTTGCCCGTGCAGCCTTGAGCGAAAAACTTCTTGCGGTGGGTTGATGTCTCTAACGTGCTGTTCTATAGGGTCGGCCTTGTGGCTGGCGCCGTGCTCAAAAACTTTTTTCAAATTCTCGGTTGACCGGAGCGCGTCCTTGGTTATACTAATCGAGCCTTGAAACAAGGCACACCTCAAATGGCTGGGTAGCTCAGTTGGTAGAGCAGAGGACTGAAAATCCTCGTGTCAGGGGTTCGATTCCCTTCCCCGCCACCTTGAATTGACTAGGACCTCTGCAAAGGGGTCCTTTTCTTTTATGTGGACCCGCGGAAAGCGCATCCCATTATTGAGCGAAAGAATGGAATGCGCTTTCCGGCGCCTGCCCTCGGCGTGTGTGCGCATCTCGGTACGTCATCTTGACCCCGCTCGCCCCAGACATTCCTCCCGCTTTTGCGCCACTTTGCAGACCGGTCGGTCGTCTGTCCGCACGCGCGGGTATACTCAAAACGATACTTTTCCTATGCAATACGATGCAGGTTTGGCCTGCACGATCCGAAGGGGGCAGTGATGGAGAGGATACTCGGCGTTAATCTCTCTGGCTGGTTTATTCCCGAGCCTTGGGTGACCCCGTCGCTATACGCGGCGACCGGTGCATCCAACGCGGCCGAGCTGCAGGAGGCCATGGGCACCGCCGCCTATAACGAGCGCATGCGCCGTCATTACGAGACGTTTGTGAGTGAGGACGATTTTCGCCGCATGGCGCAGATCGGTCTCAATGCCGTGCGTCTGCCGGTGCCCTGGTATGCCTTTGGTTCGCAGGAGTCCGATGCGTCCTACATCTCGGTTGTCGACTACATCGACCGTGCAATTGAGTGGGCTGCCAAGTACGACATCCGCGTGCTGCTCGATCTGGCGACGGTGCCCGGTGGCCAGGGCGATTCCAACGATTCGCCCACCACGCCGGAGGCTGTTGCCGAGTGGCATTCGTCCACCAACGGCCGTCATGTCGCACTCGACGTGCTCGAGCGCTTGGCCGATCGCTACGGCGAGGCCGAGAGCCTGCTGGGCATTGAGCTGCTGGACACGCCGCAGATGAGCGTCCGCAAGAGCCTCTTTACCATGACGGATGGAATTCCGGCCCACTACTTGCGCAATTTCTATCGCGATGCCTACGAGCTCGTCCGTTCGTATATGCCCGAGGATAAGATCGTCGTCTTCTCGTCTTCGGGGCATCCCAGCGAGTGGAAGCATTTTATGCGCGGTGCCAAGTACAAGAACGTCTACATGGACCTTCACCTGTACCATTACCGCGACGAGTATGCGCTCGACATCACGAGCCCCCGCGGGCTGACGACGGCGATTTCGCGTAACAAGCGTGAGCTTAAAGAAGCGATCTCGACAGGGTTCCCCGTGCTGGTGGGCGAATGGTCGGGCGCGGCGATCTTTGCCAACTCGTCGGTTACGCCCGAGGGCCGCAATGCCTACGAGCGCGTGTTTATCGCCAACCAGCTGGCTTCGTTTGCGCCGGCTGCCGGTTGGTTCTTCCAAACGTGGAAGACCGAGAAGCGCATTGCAGCATGGGACGCCCGCGCGGCACTCGGTACGCTCGAGCGCGGCATGATTGAATAGGTTGATATGACGCAAAACAGCGCCCATACGGGCAAACTCTATGTGGTCGGCACGCCCATCGGCAACCTGGGCGACCTGTCCCCGCGCGTTGGCGAGGCCTTTGCCGCCGCCGATGCCATTTGCTGCGAAGACACGCGTGTGACGTCAAAGCTGCTGATGCACCTGGGCATTTCCAAGCCGCTTGTCCGTTGCGACGAGAATGTGATTGCCAGCCGCGCCGCCGGCCTGGTCGACCGTCTGCTGGCGGGGGAGACCCTCGCCTTTGCCTCGGACGCCGGCATGCCGAGCGTGTCCGATCCCGGCCAGGCGCTGGTCGAGGCGGCGCGTGAGGCCGATGTGCCCGTCGAAGTTATTCCTGGGCCCTCTGCTTGCGTCACGGCACTCGTTTCGTCCGGCATTCCCTGCGAGCATTTTTTCTTCGAGGGCTTTTTGGGCCGAAAGCACGGCGACCGTGTGCGCCGTTTGCAGCGCCTTGCCGTGGTGCCCGGCGCACTCATCTTCTACGAGTCTCCACATCGCATCGTGGCGACGCTCGAGGCCGTGGCAGAGGTCTTTCCCCAGCGTGAGGTTGCCGTCTGCCGCGAACTCACCAAGCTGCACGAGGAAGTCTTGCGCGGACCCGCCGCCCAGCTTGCCGAGGAGCTGCGTGCTCGCGGCGAGGTAAAGGGCGAGATTGCGCTGGTCATCGCGCCGCCGAGCGAGGATGAGGAGGCCGGCATCGTGCCGGTTGGCGCCGCGGCAGCGGATCCCGACGAGGCCCTGCGCGAGGATATCCGCGCCGCGCTTGAGGAGGGGGAGCCCGCCTCTGCGGTGGCCAAGCGCCTGTCTCAGAAGTATTCGCGCCGCAAGCGCGATGTCTATGCCATGGTGCTCGATATGCAATAGATGGAGGATATCCAGCCCTTGCGCTAGAATCATCCCCTGTATGCAACGTTTTTCTGGAGGACAAACCCCATGGATCAAAGCAAGCCTTCGTTCTTTATCACGACGCCCATCTACTACGTCAACGCCGATCCGCACCTGGGCACGGCTTATTCCACCATCATCGCCGACGTTCAGGCTCGCTATCGCCGCTCCGCCGGCTATAACGTCAAGTTCCTGACCGGCATGGACGAGCACGGCGAGAAGGTCGCCGAGGCAGCAGCTAAGCATGGCATGACGCCGCAGGAGTGGACCGACAGCCAGGCTCCGCACTTCAAGGAGCTTTGGAGCAAGCTCGAGATTTCCAACGACGACTTCATCCGCACCACCGAGCCGCGCCAGCATCATGCCGTGCAGTACCTGTGGGAGCGCATGAAGGAGTCCGGTTACCTGTATAAGGGCAGCTACGACGGTTGGTATTGCGTGCCCGACGAGACCTACTTCACCGATACGCAGGTCCAGAAGGGCGACGAGGAGTACGGCAGCGTCGGCCAGCATCTGTGCCCCGACTGCCACCGTCCGCTTGAACGCGTGCAGGAGGAGTCCTACTTCTTTAAGCTTTCCGCCTTCCAGGACAAGCTGCTCAAGCTTTACGACGAGCACCCCGACTTTGTCGAGCCTGCGTTCCGCATGAACGAGGTGCGCAGCTTTGTCGAGGGCGGCCTTAATGACCTTTCCGTGAGCCGCACGAGCTTTGACTGGGGCATTCAGGTCCCGTTTGACGAGGGCCACGTGACCTACGTGTGGTTCGACGCGCTGCTCAACTATATGACGGCCGTCGGCTACGGTGTCGACACCGACGAGGCCCGTGCCGAGCTGGCCTATCGCTGGCCCGCGCAGTTCCATGTTGTGGGTAAGGATATCATCCGTTTCCACTGCGTTATTTGGCCGGCCATGCTCATGGCAATCGGCGAGGCCCTGCCCGAGCACGTCTTTGCCCATGGCTTCCTGACCGTGCGCAATGCCGAGACCGGCAAGGCCGAGAAGATGTCCAAGAGCCGTGGTAACGCCATTGCTCCGCAGGATGTTATCGACATGCTGGGCGTCGAGGGCTATCGCTACTACTTTATGACCGACGTGGTGCCCGGCACCGACGGCGCCATCAGCTTCGAGCGCATGGAGCAGGTCTACAACGCCGACCTGGCCAACAGCTGGGGCAATCTGATTTCGCGTTCGCTCAACATGAGCGGCAAGTACTTTGACGGTTGCGCCCCGGCTAAACCGGCGTCTGTTGACGCGTTCGACAACCCGCTGGCAAAGATCGCCGATGGCCTGGTCGAGCGCTACATGGCCAAGATGGACGTGCTCGATTACGGTGGAGCTAAGGACGAGGTCATGGAGCTCATCCATGCCGCCAACCACTACATCGAGGACTCCGAGCCCTGGGCGCTTGCCAAGGACGAGACCAAGGCTGACGAGCTGGCATTTGTGATCTACAACCTGCTCGAGGCTATCCGCATTGCCGCTCACCTGCTGATGCCGCTCATGCCCCAGACTTCTGCCGAGGCCCTGCGCCGCCTGTCGTGCGAGGACGAGGCCGCGAGCGACGACCTCAAGGGCATTTGCGCTTGGGGCTTGCTTGCCGGTGGTCAGCCCGTCGAGAAGGGCGAGCCGCTGTTTCCGCGTCTGGGCTAAGCCGCCGCGCGCCATATCGGCAATTTGCTGTTTAGATGTAAGGGCATGGCCGCAACGGTCCATGCCCTTTTGTTTCAAGACGCCGCCACCATGCTAAGGAGGCAACTATGACAACTTCGCCTTTGGCAAACCCCACGGCAACAAGGGAGCTGCTGGAGGAGTTTGGCCTTGCGACCAAGCATCGCCTGGGCCAGAACTTCCTGATCGACAACCATGTGATCGAGCGCATTTGCGAGCTTGCCGAGCTTGCGGGCGATGAGCGCGTGCTCGAGGTTGGTCCGGGCGTTGGTACGCTCACGCTTGCGCTGCTGCAGGAGGCGGCGTGCGTCACGTCGATCGAGGCCGACCCCGAGCTCGAGCCGGTGCTCGATGCCCATGCCGCTGACTACGCCAACTTCCGCTTTATCATGGGCGACGCGCTCAGGGTGACGCCGGAGCAGATTGAGCAGGTTGCGGGCGGTGAGCCGACGGTATTTGTCGCGAACCTGCCCTATAACGTGGCGGCGACGATCATCCTGCAGTTCTTCCAGACGATGCCCGCGCTCAAGCGCGCCGTCGTCATGGTTCAAAAGGAGGTTGCCGATCGCATTGCCGCAGTGCCGGGCAATAAGACCTATGGCGGCTATACGGCAAAGCTCGGCCTGTATGCGCAGGTGACGGGTCGCTTTGAGGTGCCGCCGCGTTGCTTTATGCCGGCACCGCACGTGGACTCGGCCGTCATGCGTATCGACCGTGTTGACGGCGTGGTGCCCGAAGGACTCGATCGCGAGTTTGTGGCCCGCGTGATTGACGCCGCATTTGCTCAGCGTCGCAAGACCATCCGCAATTCCATGAGCGCCAACGGCTTTGCCAAGGACGTGCTCGATGCCGCCTTTGAGGCTTGCGGTATCTCACCCACCACGCGCGCCGAGACGCTCGATGTTGCTGACTTTGTCCGCCTGGCCCAGGAGCTAATCCATGACGCCTAATGCCGAACGCGTAACGTTTACCAAGAAAAAGAAGACGGTTGCCTGCCCCGTGCCCTTGGCACCGCTTGCCGACACGCATGCGCATCTGCTTTCGTTTTGGGGCAAAGAAGTGCCCGAGACGCTCGTGCGCGCGAAAGCCGCGGGCGTCGACCTGTTGGTGACGATGCTCGACCCCATCGCCGACAAGCGCAGCGTGACGGACTATAGCGACTGGCTGGTGCGCGAAATTCTACCGATGCGGGATATTCCGCAGATCAAGTATCTCGCTGGCGTTCATCCCTATGGCGCGCCGGATTATACCGACGACATTCACGCGCAGGTCGTTGCCGCGCTCGATAATCCTTTGTGCGCCGGTATCGGCGAGATCGGCCTGGACTACCACATGGATTACGATGACGACATCGCGCCGGCGCCCCATAGCGTGCAGATTGATTGCATGGCACGTCAGCTCGAAGTTGCCGTGCGCCGCAATGTGCCGGTGGAGCTGCACCTGCGGCACGAGGACTCGGATGGGGAGCGCACCTCGCACGTGGATGCGTACAACGTGCTGCGCGAGGTAGGTGTGCCTCAGGCCGGTTGCGTGCTGCACTGCTTTGGCGAGGATCGAGCCACGATGGAGCGCTTTGTGGGTTTGGGCTGCTATATCGCCTATGGCGGCGCGGCCACCTTTAAGCGCAACGACGACGTGCGCGAGGCATTTGCGGCGACCCCGCTCGATCGCATTTTGTTCGAGACGGATTGTCCCTATATGGCGCCGGAGCCCATTCGCGGTCTTGAATGCGAGCCTGCAATGATTTCCATCACAGCAAACGCGCTGGTCAACGACCGCGTCGATCGTACCGGCGAGGACGCTGAAGCAGTTGCTCGAGCCGCCTGGGAAAATGCCTGCAAACTTTTTCAAAAATAGTTCTTGCGTTCGCGGTGGCGCTCCGTTATTCTAATTCCTGCACGCGGGCGTGGCGGAATTGGCAGACGCGTACGGTTCAGGTCCGTATGGGGGCAACCCCATGAAGGTTCAAGTCCTTTCGCCCGCACCATTGATTGAAAGAGCTCCCAGCAATGGGGGCTTTTTTGTTATGGGCCTCCTGTTGGTGTCACGTGGCTGCTTCGTGCGGGTATCCTAATGCCAACGTGTGCCTATCAGAGGAGAGACCATGCTGTTGTCCGGTATTATCGCTGCTCTTACGAGCTTTCTACTTCCCATCATCATTTTGCTGCTGCTGCTCCCCAACGCCTGCTATGTCGTTGAACAGCAGCATGCCGTGATCATCGAGCGTCTGGGCAAGTTCAATCGCATCGTCAACGCGGGCTTCCACATGAAGGTGCCCGTGATCGACCGCAAGGCCGCCACGGTGAGTCTGCGCACCATGAAAAACGGTTTTGGCATCGACGTTAAGACCCAGGACAACGTGACCATCGGCCTTGAGGTCTCTGCTCAGTACCACGTGAGCTATGACATGGGCGCCGGCCCGGCAGATTCGGGCATCTACAAGAGCTACTACATGCTGCAGGAGCCCGTCGACCAGATGCGTGATTTCATCACCGACGCCCTGCGCTCTTCCATCCCTGTCTATACGCTCGATGAGGTCTTTGCCAAGAAGGATGACATCGCCAAGGACGTTAATGCCACCGTGTCCGAGCAGATGGCTGCCTACGGCTTTACCCTCGTGTCGACACTCATCACCAAGATCGCGCTGCCGACCGAGGTCGAGAACTCCATGAACGACATCAATGCCGCCCAGCGCAAGCGCGCTGCTGCGCAGGAGCTCGCCGAGGCCGACCGCATCAAGCGCGTCACCGAGGCGACCGCCGAGGCCGAGGCGATGGAAAAGGCGGGCGAAGGCATCGCCAACCAGCGCAAGGCCATCGCGCTGGGCATCAAGGATTCGCTCGAGATCATCCAGGAGACGGGTGTCGGTAACGACGAGGCCAACCAGCTGTTCATGTTTACGCAGTGGTCCGAGATGATGACAGAGTTCGCTCGCACGGGTAAAACATCGACGGTCGTACTGCCGAGCGATTTCTCGCAGTCGGCCTCGATGTTCGAGCAGATGCTGACCGCCAGCAAAGTTCAAAACGATTCGAAGGAGTAGACGCGCGTGAAATACACCGTCGTTTGCGTCGGTAAGCTCAAGGAGCGCTTTTGGAAGGACGCGTGCGCTGAGTACACCAAGCGCCTAGGTGCCTATGCCAAGATGGATATCCGCGAGGTGGCCGATATCGACCCGGCTAAGGCGGGCGGCGTGGATGCCGCACGCGACAAGGAGGGGGCGGCGATTCTTGCAGCCCTGCCGCCTCGAGCGCATGTGATCCTGCTTGCCATTGAGGGCAAAGAGCGCTCGAGCGAGGAGCTTTCGGCGCGGCTCGACGATCTTATGCTGCGTGGTAACAGCGACATCGCCTTTGTGATTGGTGGATCGGACGGCGTGAGCGATGACGTGCGCACACGAGCCGACGAGATGCTCAGCTTTGGACGTATTACCTTGCCGCACAACTTGGCGCGCGTGGTGCTGCTGGAGCAAATCTACCGCGCCTGCAAGATCAGCCGTGGCGAGCCGTATCACAAATAGGTCGGCAATACGAAACAATGCCGTGGGACAATAGCCTTCGTTTTGAAGAGCGTGTCTGAGAGGACTATGAGATATGAAGATCGGATTTGTCGGTTTTGGCAATATGGCGAGCGCTATGGCCGATGGCTGGATCGCCGCCGGTGTGACTGCGAGCGATATATGCGCCTGCGCGGGCCACTACGACGCCTTGGTCGAGCGTTGTGAGGCACGTGGGATGGTTGCCTGTCGTGATGCGGCGGAGGTTGTCGCCGCATCCGATATCGTGGTTGCTGCGGTCAAGCCATACATGATTGAGAAGGTCTTCGCTCCGCTCAAAGAAACCCTTGCCGACAAGGTTGTCCTTTCGGTCGCCTGGACCTGGGATAGCGCCAAGTGGGAGCAGGTCCTGCCGGGTGTCGCACACATCTCGACGGTGCCCAACACACCGGTTTCGGTGGGCGAGGGCGTTATCGCCTGCGAGAAGGCTTCCACGCTTGGCGATGAGCAGCGTGCCGTGGTGCTCGACCTGCTCGGTAAGCTTGGCACCGTCGTCGAGCTCGACACGAGCCTGCTGTTTGTGGGCGGTACCGTGGGCGGTTGCGCACCGGCATTTGTCGCCATGGCGATTGAGGCCTTGGGCGACGCGGCCGTCAAGCACGGTATCCCGCGCGCCGATGCCTATCGCATTGTGAGCCAGATGGTGCTGGGCACGGCAAAGCTGCAGCTTGCGACTGGTCAGCATCCTGCGGCGATGAAGGATGCCGTATGCTCACCCGGCGGCGCCACCATCAAGGGCGTCGTCGCGCTCGAGGATGCTGGCATGCGCAGCGCCCTGGTCAAGGCCATCGACGCCACCCTCCAGTAAAACCTGCCATTTAGGGACAGGTTTATTTTGGCAGGTTTTCCTGCGGTTTTATCTCTATAGCAAAAAGCGCCTCGCAACTGGCTCAATTCCAGTTGCGAGGCGCTTGCGTTTGCCCAGATAAAACCGACCAAAATAAACCAGTCCCTTTTTGGCAGGTTAGTCCCAGAAGCTGTCTTGATCGTCCTCGTCCTTGGGGCCGCGGTCGACATACATCTTATGGGTGCGCTTCTCCATTACAAAGGCAAGAATCGCAAACAGTAGGATGCCGCCGGCGAAAAGGATGGCAAAACCGGTGCGGGTGCCAAACAAAAAGGAAAAAACTGCGTCCATTGGGTGCCTTCTTGCGTAGTTGGGTTGGGTCGTAAACGCTCATAAGTATATACTTGCCCATACATGTACAAGGTTGCAACCTAAATGGAATGTATATCGCCGGAGGATCTAATGCTTGATATCAAGTTTGTTCGCGAGAACCCCGATGCCATCGATACCGCCATGGCCAACCGCCAGACGTCTTGGGATCGAGAGAAGTTCTTCGAGCTCGACGACGAGCGCCGTGCCGTCATCACCGAGGTCGAGGAGCTCCAGGCTACGCGCAATGCCGAGTCCAAGAAGATCGGCGCCCTGATGAAGGAGGGCAAGAAGGACGAGGCCGAGGCCGCCAAGGAGGCCGTGCGCGCCGTCAACGAGAAGATTGACGGTCTGGCCGAGCGCCGCACTGCTCTCGAGCAGGAGCAGTACGACTTCATGGCTCACCTGCCCAACATCCCTTGCGAGGCCACGCCGTACGGCAAGGACGAGGACGAGAACATCGAGCGCCGTCGTTGGGGCACCCCGCGCGAGTTCGACTTCGACTTTAAGCCGCACTGGGATCTGGGCACCGATCTCGACATCCTCGATTTCGAGCGCGGCAACAAGCTCTCCGGCAGCCGCTTTACCGTTCTCGGTGGCGCCGGCGCCCGGCTTGAGCGCGCCCTCATCAACTTCTTCCTTGACACGCACACCAGCCGTGGTTTTAAGGAGTGGTGGCCGCCCATCGTCGTCAAGCGTCAGACCATGTTTGGCACGGGTCAGCTGCCCAAGTTCGAGGACGACGCCTATCACGTCTCGGGCGACAACTTCCTGATTCCCACCGCCGAGGTCGTGCTTACCAACCTGCACGCCGGCGAGGTTCTCGATGCTGATACCCTGCCGCGCCGCTACACCGCCTTCACCCCCTGCTTCCGCGAGGAGGCCGGCTCCGCTGGTCGCGACACCCGCGGCATCATCCGCCAGCACGAGTTCGACAAGGTCGAGATGGTCAAGTTTGCCAAGCCGGAGGAGTCCGACGAGGAGCTCGAGAGCATGACCGCCGAGGCCGAGTACCTGCTGCAGCAGCTGGGTCTCCCGTATCGTGTGATTAGCCTGTGCACCGGCGACCTGGGCTTCTCTGCCCGTCAGACCTACGACATCGAAGTTTGGCTGCCGAGCTACAACGCCTACAAGGAGATCAGCTCCTGCTCCAACTGCGGCGACTTCCAGGCCCGTCGCGCTAACATCAAGTATCGCGACCCCGAGAACTTCAAGGGCTCGCGCTACCTGCACACCCTCAACGGTTCCGGCCTGCCGGCTGGCCGCACCATGGCCGCCATCCTGGAGAACTACCAGAACGCCGACGGCACCATCACGATTCCCGAGGTTCTTCGTCCTTACATGGGCGGCCTCGAGAAGATCGAGCCGGTCGCGTAGGTTGCCTACATAAGCGATTTGCAAGGGCGCTCCTTTCTGGGGCGCCCTTTTTGTGTGCGGAGCTATACCATATCGTGCGGACAGCTCAATAGAAAACACACGAACAAACGTTCTGTATACAGCCATCTACCTGCTATGCTTATGTTAAATAGAAGCGAGAGGAAGGGGATGCGATGGAGCTGTTTGATGAGCGGGTAGTTTTGTTTGAGAGCGATGAAGGTGGGGAGCACTTACTAGTTACGTGTGAGCCATCGGGTGTGGGTGGTTTGGTGGTGCGGCAGACGAGCGAGGGCCCGTTGACCCAATGGTGTTTTGAGGAGTCGTCGCATGTAGTCGAGACTTTTGTGACGCACGAGGGGCTTGTGACGCTTGAGCGGTTCTATGGAGTTGGGACTTCTAACCAGGTCGCGCGCATGCTGAGCATCTCGTTTGCCGATTATGACTGTGCCCAGCGGGTGCGCTCGCTTTTGAGGGAGCTCGGTGCCGGGTTCGATGTGGTTGAAAAACCGATTGATCGCATGGGGGACGCTGGCGCATGCGGAGCTGCGTAAGGAACATATTCTCAAAAAAGTTTGAGATTGTGCTTGACTCCAACTAACTAAAGTGGTTTTATATGGCTTGCGCTGCGGCGTTACCTCAGCTGGATAGAGGGTCTGACTACGAATCAGAACGTCATAGGT
>CABSNX010000038.1 GCA_902479205.1 uncultured Collinsella sp.
CAAGGCTATTCGTCGGCAGCGTCAGATGTGTATAAGAGACAGGACCACGAGGCGTCTCTGACGGAGGATGCCGCCGCGCCCGCTCCGGTCGAGCCCCGCACTGCCCGCGTTCTCGAGGTCGGCTGCGGCACGGGCTGCATCTCGCTCTCCCTTGCCTGGGAGCGCCGCGGCCACGTTACCTGCACCGCCACCGATATCGAGCCGCGCGCCATCGATCTGGCCACCAGAAACCGCGACGCCCTCGGCCTCACGGCAGATGAGGTTGCCTTCAGCCTCACGAACCTGGTGAGCTCTATCCCCCGCGAGGAGTGGGGCACCTTTGACGTGCTCGTCTCCAACCCGCCTTACATTCCGACCGACGTCATGCGCTCGCTGCCGCACGAGGTCAAGGACTTTGAGCCCGATTTGGCGCTCGAGGGCGGTGCCGATGGCCTTGATATCTTCCGCCGTCTGCTCAATGCGGCGCCCTATATGCTGTGCGCCGGCGGCCTGTTTGCCTGCGAGCTCTACGAGGGCGCTCTCGACGCCGCCGCCGAGCTCTGCCGCCAGGCGGGCCTCTCGGACGTGCGCATCGTCCGCGACCTCACCGATCGTCCCCGCATCGTTCGAGCCATCGTCATCGAGCCCAAACAGCGCCAGTAATATTTATTAACTGGTTAGCAAAAATTATAAAGTAGTTTATAATTAGGACGGCTGAAAGAGGTCGGCCCATGCAACCTCCTACCTTTCGGGAAATCATTGCCCTACTCAAGCACGATGGATTCGTGAAGGTCGCGCAAGTCGGTAGTCATGCTAAGTATGTTTCTGGTGACCGCGTTGTCACCGTGAACGGTTCTGGTGGTGATCGACCAAAGAAGGGCACGTGGGCAAGTATTCGTCGCCAAGCTGGATGGTAGTTGGAGGCAAAATGAGGCAGCGATTTACCTATGACTGCGTTCTCATAAAAGAAGACGACGGTTACTGCGCTAGCTTCCCGCAGATTCCCGGCGCCTTTGCCGATGGCGATACGCGCGAAGAAGCGATTGCCCATGCCACCGAGGCACTGATGGCGTTTTTGGCCGACGACCTCAACAACGGTTTGACTCCGGCAGGGTACGAACGCTCGGCCGAGGTCGTGACCCTTTCAGTCGAAATCGACCACGAGGACGCTCGGGAAGCGGCGTGCCGAACATTTAAAGACGCAGCTCTGGACCTCAAAGTTTCCGCTCCGCGGATTACCGCGCTGGTCAAAGCCGGAAAGCTCGATGTTGAACTCGTCGACGGCCGTCGGATGATAACGATAGACAGCATCGAGCGCTACGCCGCCCAAGAACGCCACGCCGGCAGGCCAAAGAAGTTCGTCGCAGTCCAATAACCCCCTCACTTTCACCGACTACTAGAGCCGCTCACCAAACCAACATGCGCTCTGGGCAAATAGGTTGAACGTTTCGTGCGAGAATGCCCCACAGTAAACAAACTTGCACCAGAGCGTAAGGGGCTGGCATACACATGCAGACGGTCTATCGGGTATTCGAGGGAGCGCGCGAGCCGCATCGGCTCGCCGTTGAGCGTACGGCCGAGGTACTCCGCTGTGGCGGCTTGGCCCTGATCCCGACCGAGACCGTCTATGGTGTCGCCGTGGCAGTCAACGCCTTCTCGGACGCCGTGCCTCAAGATACAAGTGAATTCCCATCGTGGCCGCGCGATCCGCAGGCTGCCGTCAACGGCGCCGCAGTCCCTGCGCTCGGCACCGGCTATCGCCGTATCTTCACTCTCAAGCAACGTGAACTCACGCAAACCGTCGCTTGGCTGGTCGATGGCGTCGAAGCACTCGGCCGCTATGGCGTGGATATCCCGGAAGATGCCCGCGTACTCGCGCGACGATGCTGGCCGGGCGCCCTGACTATCGTGGTCAAGGCGGCCCCCTGCGTGCCGACCTTTATGCGCGCCGCCGACGACACGGTGGCCCTGCGCGCTTCGGCCTCTCCCGTGGTGCAAGCGCTCATCCGCGCCTGCGGCAGCCCTCTTGCCTGCACCAGCGCCAACACGCATGGCGCGCCCGCGCCGGCAAGTTTTGTCACGGTGGAGGAGCGCATCCTGGAGGGGGTCGATGTGGCCGTCGACGCCGGTGAGACCCCGTGTCGCGACGCCTCAACCATCGTGTCGTTTCAGCACGGCGAGCTCCAGATCCTGCGCCAAGGCGCGCTTCCCGCATCAGAGATCGAACGGGTCCTGTCCGACCCGATGCAATAGAAAGGTGTAAGCGATGTCGTTGAATCTAGGTAGCCTGGGCATGGAAGACGCCTCGTTTAGCTTTGGCGGTTCCTACATCATGGCGCTCGACTGCGGCACCACCTCGGTACTCGCGACCATCGTCGACGAGTACGGCTGCATCGTCGCCCAGGCGCGTCGTAGCGTCAAAACCAGCTTCCCGCGCCCCGGCTGGGTGGAGCAGGATCCCACGGAGGTGCTTGCCAGCCAGATCGGCGTGATGATGGAGGTCCAGTTTAAGAGCGGCATCCATTCCGATCGCATCGCCGCCATCGGTATCTCCAACCAGCGCGAGACCACGGTGGTCTGGGACCGCATAAGCGGCCAGCCCATCTACAACGCCATCGTATGGCAGTGCCGTCGTACCGCGCCGGCAATCGACGCGTTGGTTGAACAGGGTTGCGAGGAGCTGGTGCGCTCCCGCACGGGACTCACGCTCGACCCGTATTTCTCAGCCTCCAAGGTGCAGTGGATTCTCGACAACGTCGACGGCGCACGCGAGAGCGCGGCGGCGGGCGACCTCATGTTTGGCACCATCGATACCTGGCTCATCTATAACCTCACCGGCGGCCAAACCTTCGCCACCGACTACACCAACGCCAGTCGCACGGCACTCTTCAATATTCATACGTTGGACTGGGACGATGACCTGCTGTCTCTCTTCGACATCCCGCGTGCCATGATGCCCGAGGTCCGTTGGAGCTCCGGTGACTACGGTCGCGTCGCGAGCGACATCATGACCAACATGCCGCCCATCATGGGTGTGGCGGGCGACCAGCAGGCGTCGCTGTTCGGACACTGCTGTTTCCATCCCGGCCAGACCAAAAACACCTATGGCACGGGCTGCTTTATGCTCATGAACACCGGCGACGAGATCGTCGAATCCAAGAATGGCCTGGTCTCCACCATCGGTATCGCTGCGGACGGCAAGGTCAGCTATGCGCTCGAGGGCTCTATTTTTGCCGCCGGTTCCACCATGAACTGGCTTCGCAACAACATGGGCATCATCTCGAGCGTGAGCGAGTCGGCACAGCTCGCCGCTTCGATTAGCGACAACGAGGGCTGCTACTTCGTTCCCGCCTTTGCGGGTCTGGGCGCTCCCTGGTGGGACCCGCATGCCCGCGGTATCGTGTGCGGTCTGACCGGCGCCTCGAGCCGTGCGACTATCGTACGTGCCGCCTGCGAATCCATGGCATATCAGAGCTACGACGTGCTGCGCGCCATGGAGCAGGACGTGGGGCTTTCGATCGAGCGCCTGTCTGTCGATGGCGGTGCCTCGCGCAACGAGTTCATCATGCAATTCCAGGCCGACCTGCTGGATATCCCCGTGCTGCAATGCGAGACGGTGGAGACCACGGCAATCGGTGCCGCGTACTTGGCGGGTCTTGCCGTCGGCTATTGGGAAGACCTGGAAGAGCTGGAGCAAAATGCCCAGATCGTTAGGACCTTCCTTCCCCACATGTCCGCCGAGCGCCGCGAACAAAACCTTGCGGGCTGGTGTGATGCAGTCAGGCGCTCGCTCAGTACCGCACAGTAGGGCTGCGATGGGCTGCTCGATACAACAAACCGCTAAACTAATGCATGGCGTGCGGCGGCAACGTTGCTGCGTGCCTTGTCAGCAAGGCCATCTTCCGGCCGCAACGAAAGGGGCAATCAACCCATGACCGTCACCTACGATACGTCCCGTGTGACGCTTGTCGATCACCCGCTCGTCCAGCACAAGCTGTCGATCCTGCGCGACAAAAACACCGGCACCAACCAGTTCCGCCAGCTCGTGCGCGAGCTCGCACTTTTTGACGGCTACGAGGCCATGCGCGACCTGCCCATGGAAGACGTCGAAGTCGAGACCCCCATCACCACCGCAACGTTCAAGCAGCTCGCCGGCAAAAAGCTCGCCATCGTGCCCATCCTGCGTGCGGGCCTTGGCATGGTCGACGGCATCCTCGACCTGGTGCCCTCCGCTCGCGTGGGCCACATCGGCATGGAGCGCGACGAGGTTACCCACGAGCCGCATGAGTATTACTGCAAGATGCCCAAGGATATCGACCAGCGCATCTGCCTGGTCGTCGACCCCATGCTCGCCACGGGCGGTTCGGCCGAGATGGCCATCAGCTACCTGCGCGAGCGCGGTGTCAAGGACATCCGCATGCTGTGCATCGTCGCGGCCCCCGAGGGCCTCAAGTCACTGACCGAAAAGGACCCCGACGTACATATTTATACCTGCGCCATCGACGACCATCTCAACGAAGCTGCCTACATCGTTCCCGGCCTGGGCGACGCCGGCGACCGCATCTACGGCACGCTGTAATCTCTGGGGCATACCGGCTAACGTCGAAAATACGAAGAAATGGTGCGTGCGGTCGAACAAAAGACGACCGCGCGCACTCCTGTTAACGGACGTTTTGCCCTGCAGGGTTCGAGAAAAACGTATTACCGTACCTGCGGCATAAAGAAGGTCTTAAGAAAACGAACAGGTGCGTATTAACCGATGCTTTTTCGGTTGTACTTTAGCGATTGGCTCGTACAATAGTCACCAATGTTTGGCGGGAACTGTCCTGTGAGGCGATAAAAAAGGAAAGTGAGGACGCCAGTGTTTCAGATAGCCGATCTGCTCGCTATCGTTGCAGGTGCCATCGCGGGCGCGATTGCCTTCCTTCCCTTTGTCTTTACGCTCAAGCCGGTTCTTGACGATAAGCAGAATGCGGACATGCTCAAGGGTATGGTGAGTCTCGCGGTCTCGGCAATCGCGTTGCTTGTCTTTACCTTGGTTGTGTTTGTGTTGTTCGGAGAGGCATTTCGCATGTTCCTCCTGGGCGAGGCGATCGGCTTCGTGGCCTTTATGGCCGCCTGCGCGGTTCGCGTCGCCAAGGCGCTGCGAGATCCTCATGAGGTCGAAAGGTAAGTCGTGGAAATTTTTGAAAAGCTGCCTGATGAGATTAATCATCTGGTCAGCGAGTTCAGCTCCACCCCTGTCGTGGGCGATCTGAGCTGCGGCATCACGCAGTACTCGTTTTGGCTGATCGTCTCCACGATCGTGCTCCTGATCGTCCTGGCCGTGTTCAAGAAGAAGCAGACCCTGGTTCCCAAGGGCTTCTTCGTCAACGGTTTCGAGTACATCATCGAGTACGTCGAGAACGATATCGGCAAGGGTGTCGTGGGTGAGAACTGGAAGAAGCACTTCCCGTTCCTGTGCTCGCTTTTCCTGTTCATCCTGATCAATAACATGATCGGCCTGATCCCGGGAATGAAGCCCGGCACCGGCGCAATCGGCTCCACCGCCGCACTCGCCATTTTCGCCTTCGTGTACTTCATCTACTACGGATGCAAGGCTCACGGCGTGATCGGCTACATCAAGAGCCTCGCCCCGCAGGGCGTGAGCTTCCCGATGAACGTGCTCGTGTGGGTCGTCGAGCTTTTCTCGACCTTCCTGCGCCTCATCACGCTCGCCGTCCGTCTGTTCTGCAACATGTTCGCAGGACACGTAGTCATGGGCTCGTTCGCCATCATGGCGAGCATGTTCATGCAGCCGCTGCTTCAGCAGGTTTCCGCGGCCCACGCCGTCGGCGCCCTGCCTTCGCTGGCCTGGCTTGCCATCCTCATCCTGATTTATACGATCGAGCTTGTGGTCGGCGCCATCCAGGCTTACGTCTTCACGGTCCTTACCGCCGTGTATGTCTCCGAGGCAGAGGAGGTTGCGGAGGAGGAGTAGTCTTCCGTTCGCGCCTTAAAGGTAAGGCAATTCGTTAAACCGCCGGTGCCCGTACCCATGGAGCCCGGCAGTTATAAAAAGGTTATCCTGCGTGAAATAAGACACGCACGACAAAGGAGGAATCGTGGGAGTTATCGGTTACGGTCTCGGTGTTATCGGCGCTGGTCTTGCTATCGGCCTGTCTGCTCTGGGTGCTACGGGTGCTATGGCCCGTCAGCCTGAGGTCCAGGGCCGCGTGTTCACCGTCTTCATCATGGGCTCCGCCTTCGGCGAGGCTCTGGCTCTGATCGGCTTCGTTGTCGCGCTGATCGTTAAATAGCACGGAGCGTCAAGTATGAATCTTTCATCCCAGAAGAGCGCGATCGCACTCTCCGCGTCCGCGGCCGCGCTGCTCATGCCGGTTTCCGCGTTCGCCGAGGACGGCGCTGCCGGTGCGGACATCCTCATCCCTAAGATGGCGGAGTTCATCCCGGCGCTTATCGCCTTCCTGATCATCTGGATCGTGCTGGCCAAGGTCGCCCTGCCGGGCATCATGAAAACCATGGAGGAGCGCGGCAAGAAGATCGAGGAGAGCCTCGACGAGGCCGAGAAGACCAAGCAGGAGGCTATCGCCAAGCGCGCTGAGTCCGACTCGATCGTCACCGACGCCCGTCGTCAGGCTGCCGACATCGTTCTCGAGGCCCGTAAGGACGCCGAGTCCGAGCGCGCCCGTATCATCGAGGCTGCTCACAAGGAGGCCGAGGAGATTATCGCCAAGGCCCACACGACCGTCGAGGACGAGCGCAAGTCCATCTACGCCGGTGCCGCGAGCTCCATCGCCGACCTGTCCGTTGCCGTCGCCACCAAGATCGTGGGCGAGTCGCTTACGGACGAGGCCGAGCAGAAGAAGCTCATCGAGCGCTACATCCAGGAAGCAGGTAGCCTGAATGCCGACTAGCCGCTATCAGGACAAGGTGCTCGAGACCTACGCGCGCTCCCTTCTGGAAGCCGCTAAGGCCGAGAACCATGTGTTCGAGGACCTCGAGATGATCGAGCGTCTGGCTTCTGCCAGCCCCGAGATCATCGCCGTGCTCGACACCATGTCCAAGCGCGACCAGCTCGACCTTCTTCCCAAGGTGGCAGCTGCCTTTAAGTATGTTGCCGAGGAAGACGAGGATGTAGTGGGCGTGACCGTCACCACGGCGATCCCGCTCGACGACGAGCTGCGTCAAACCATCACTAAGAAATGCGAGCAGGACTTCGGTCGCAAGGTATTCCTTATCGAGCAGGTCGACCCGTCTATCGTGGGCGGCCTGGTGCTCGAGGCCCGCGGCGAGCGTCGTGACATTTCCGTCAAGACGCAGCTGCGCGTCGCGCAGGAGACCCTCGCAAACTCTGCTAATTCGTACGGAGGTGAAGCCTAATGTCCGAAACCCTCAATGCCCAGGATATCGCCAAGAAACTGCAGGAGCAGCTCACGAGCCTCTCCGCGACGGTCGATACGCATGAGGTTTCAACGGTCGACGAGGTAGGCGACGGCATCGCGCGCGTCTCCGGCCTCAAGAGCGCCATGGCAGGCGAGCTTCTGGAGTTCAAGAGCTCCGATACCGGTGAGACCGTCTTCGGCCTTGCCCAGAACCTTGACCGTGACGAGGTCGGCGCCGTTCTGTTTGGTGCCGTCGACTCCATCAAGGAAGGCGACGAGTGCCGCACCACTGGCCGCATTATGGATATCCCCGTGAGCCGTGCCATGCTCGGCCGCGTCGTCAATCCGCTCGGCCAGCCTATCGACGGTTTGGGTGACATTGTCGCCACGCACCGTCGTCCTATCGAGTTTAAGGCCCCCGGCGTCATCGACCGTACCCCGGTGTGCGAGCCGGTTCAGACCGGTCTGTTGGCCATCGACTCCATGGTGCCTATCGGCCGTGGTCAGCGTGAGCTCATCATCGGCGACCGTAAGACCGGTAAGACCGCCATTGCCATCGACGCTATCCTCAATCAGCGCGGCAAGGGCATGGTCTGCATCTATGTCGCCATCGGCCAGAAGGCCTCCACGGTTGCCAACATCCGCGAGACCCTCGCTCAGCACGGTGCGCTCGACTACACCATCATCGTTTCGGCAACCGCTGCCGATTCCGCCCCTATGCAGTACATCGCGCCTATGGCCGGTGCCGCTATCGGCGAGTTCTTTATGTACAACGGCGAGGACGGTAAGCCCGCCAGCGAGACCAACCCCGGCGGTCACGTGCTCGTCATCTACGACGACCTGTCCAAGCAGGCCGTGGCCTACCGTCAGATGTCGCTGACGCTGCATCGTCCGCCCGGACGCGAGGCCTATCCTGGCGACATCTTCTACCTGCACTCTCGTCTGCTCGAGCGTGCCGTCAAGATGTCCAAGAAGAACGGTTACGGCTCCATGACGGCACTGCCGATCATCGAGACCCAGGACGGCGACGTCTCGGCCTACATTCCGACCAACGTCATTTCCATTACCGATGGTCAGATCTACCTGCAGTCCGAGCTCTTCTTCCAGGGTCAGCGCCCGGCAGTCGACGTGGGTATCTCCGTGTCCCGCGTCGGTGGCGATGCGCAGACTAAGGCCATGAAGCAGGTCGCCGGCAACCTCCGTCTGGACCTCGCTTCCTATCAGGAACTCGCTGGCTTTACGCAGTTCGGCTCCGACCTCGACGAGGCTACTCAGAAGCAGCTGACCCATGGTGCTCGCATGACCGAGCTCCTGAAGCAGCCGCGTTACAAGCCGTTTGAGGTTGGCGAGCAGATCGTTACGCTGTTCGCTGGCAACGAGGGCTTCCTGGATGACCTGGAGATCGCCGACGTGCTGCCCTTCCGTGCCGAGCTCATCGAGTACATGGACAATGGCTTTGGTTCGCTGCTCGACAAGGTTCGCGCCAAGAAGATCGATGATGACACCAAGGCTGAACTCTTGCGCGTCATCGGCGACTTCAAGCAGCAGTTCATGGCCAAGCACCATTCGGATGTTTCTGGATCAGAGGAGAACTAAGCCCCATGGCCAACCTTCGCGACATTAAGAAGCGAATCTCCTCGGTTACCACGACCAAGCAGATCACGCGCACGATGGAGATGGTCTCTACGGCCAAGATTCGTCGTGCCCTCGATCGCTCCAAGCAGGCCGAGCCCTATAAGGAGGCGCTGACCGACGTCATGTTGACGGTCGCCGGCGACGCCTCCTGTTCGGGCACCGATCCCATGCTGCAGAAGCATGAGAGCGTCAAGCATGGCCTGATTGTCGTTATTGCCTCGGACCGCGGCCTTGCCGGCGGTTTCAATACGACGGTGGAGCGCACGGCCGAAAAGCTCGCCGCTTCTTGGGCGAACGACGGCATCGAGTGCGAGATCATCGCGTGTGGGCGTAAGCCGGCCACGTATTTCCGTGACCGCGCAAACGTTGTCATGCACTTTGAGGGCAACTCCTCTGAGCCCGATTTCAATCAGGCCCGCATGATCTCCTCTCATATCTGCGATGCGTATCGTGCCGGTGAGCTTGACCGTGTCGAGCTTGTCTACCACCACGCCAAGAACCGCGTGGATCAGGAGCTTCGCGTCGAGCATCTGTTGCCGCTCGACCCCGAGATGATCGCTATGGCCCACGGTCCGCGTAAGAACGAGACCGACGCCCCTAAGCGCATCTCGTCCACGTTCGAGTTCGTGCCCTCTCCCGAGCATGTTCTCGGCAAGCTTGTACCGTCGTATATCCTGACGGTCATCTACCAGGCCCTGATCGATTCGGCGGCCGCCGAGCAGGGAGCACGCCGTAAGGCCATGCACTCCGCGACGGAAAACGCCACCGCGATCATCTCGACCCTTACCCGCACGTATAGTCGCGTGCGTCAGGCTTCGATCACGACCGAGATTAACGAGATCGTCGGCGGAGTCTCAGCATTGGAGGAACAGTAATGGCTAATAACACCGTAAAGCTTGCGGTCGAGGAAGCCACCAAGAAGACGACTGCCGGTGATGGTCGCATCGTGCGTATCATCGGCCCTGTTGTCGACGTCAAGTTTGACGGCGCGGTGCCCCCGATCTACAACGCGCTCACGGTCGAGGCCGAGACCCCGATCGGTCACCTGAGCACGATCCTCGAGGTCGAGAGCCAGCTTCCGGGCGGCGTCGTCCGCACGGTCGCCATGTCCTCGACCGACGGCCTGCAGCGCGGCCTTGTCGCCACCGATACCGGTGAGCCCATGAAGATGCCCGTTGGCCCCAAGACGCTCGGTCGCATTTGGAACGTTATGGGTAAGCCCGTTGACGGCAAGCCCATGCCCGAGGTGGAGGAGTTCTACCCCATTCACCACGCAGCGCCCCGCTTTGACGAGCTCACCACCAAGACCGAGATCTTCGAGACCGGTATCAAGGCCGTCGACCTTCTTGAGCCCTACATTCGTGGCGGTAAGACGGGCCTGTTCGGTGGCGCCGGCGTCGGCAAGACCGTTCTGATTCAGGAACTCATCAACAACCTCGCCCAGGAGCACGGCGGCACCTCGGTGTTCACCGGCGTCGGCGAGCGTACCCGTGAGGGCACCGACCTTTATCTCGAGATGAGCGAGTCTGGCGTTATCGACAAGACCTGCTTGGTCTATGGTCAGATGAACGAGCCGCCCGGAGCGCGTTTGCGCATCGGTCTGGCCGGCCTTACCACCGCTGAGTACTTCCGCGATCGCGGTCAGGACGTTCTGCTGTTCATCGACAACATTTTCCGCTTCTCCCAGGCAGGTTCCGAGGTTTCCGCACTGCTGGGCCGTATGCCGTCCGCCGTCGGCTACCAGCCTACGCTGGCTACCGAGATGGGTGACCTCCAGGAGCGCATTACCTCGACCAAGACGGGTTCCATTACCTCCGTCCAGGCTGTCTACGTCCCCGCAGACGACCTGACCGACCCGGCGCCTGCCACGACGTTTACGCACCTCGACGCCACCACGGTTCTTTCGCGTAGCATTTCGTCGCTCGGCCTGTTCCCGGCTATCGACCCGCTCGCATCTTCCTCCGACGCCCTCGATCCCTCGATCGTCGGCGAGGAGCACTACCGTGTCGCCGTCAAGGTCCAGGAGCTCCTGCAGGAGTACTCCGACCTTCAAGACATCATCGCCATTCTGGGTATGGACGAGCTGTCCGAGGAGCAGCGTCTTACGGTCAACCGTGCCCGCAAGATTCAGCAGTTCCTCTCGCAGTCCTTCCACGTCGCCGAGAAGTTCACCGGCAACCCCGGCGTCTACGTCCGCGTCGAGGATACCGTCCGCTCTTTCGCCGAGATTGTCGACGGCAAGGCCGATGACCTGCCCGAGCAGGCTTTCCGCTATGCTTCCACGATTGAGGACGTGCGCGAGCGCGCCCGCAAGATGGGGGAGAAGTAGGTTATGCGTATCCGCATCGTGTGCCCCGTGAGCTGCGCCTATGAGGGCGACGCTGCGTTTGTGTCGATTCCGTCCACGGATGGCGAGTTTGGCGTTCTGCCTGCTCACTCCAGCGAGATCTGCACGATCGACCGCGGTTACGTTCGCGTTTCCGATAAGGCCATGGGCACTGTCGACCACACGTTTGCCGTGGCCGGCGGCTATGCCCAGGTTGCGGACGATGTCGTGACCGTTCTCGCCGAGCGCGCTTGCGATTTGGCGACCGTCGACGCCGACAAGGTTAAAGCTGATATTCAAGGTTTTGAAGAGAAGCTGGGTAATTTGTCGGAGGATGATGCACGCCGCGCCTACCTCTATAATGAAATCGCATGGTGTAAGCTCAAGCTTGCCCAATAGTCAAACGCTTTAGCGTTCGACCATTTGCGAACACATCATGCCCGGGATGGCCCAGCCACCCCGGGCATGCTTTTTGAAAGGGTAGACCTTGGATATTATCCGCGTTGAGGGTGGCCACGCCATCGGAGGTTCCGTGCCTGTTTCGGGTGCTAAGAACTCCGCGCTCAAACTTATGGCGGCAACGCTTCTGGCGCCGGGCAAGACGACGCTGCGGAACGTGCCCGATATTTCCGATGTCCACGTGATGGGCAAGGTGCTCAAGGGCATGGGCGCTACGATCGATGTTCTCGACGAGCACACGCTCGAGATCGATACCTCCCAGGTCGATTCTTGGGAGGCGCCCTACGAGCTTGTCGCCAAGATGCGCGCCTCCACGGCTGTGATGGGTCCCCTGCTGGGTCGTTTCCATCGCGCCAAGATCGCCATGCCGGGCGGCTGCAACCTGGGTGCTCGCAAGATCGATATGCA
>CABSNX010000039.1 GCA_902479205.1 uncultured Collinsella sp.
TTAAGCGCGTGCTGGGCAACGTGAAGGCGCGTGGTATTTTGGGCGAGGTGCAGCTGGGTGCAATTCTGGCGGACATTCTTACACCCGACCAGTATCTGGAAAACGTCGCCACCAAGCCCGGCGCCTCGGAGCGCGTTGAGTTTGCCGTCAAGCTGCCGGTAGACGAGGGCGATCCCGTGCTGCTGCCGATCGACTCCAAATTCCCGGGCGACGCGTACGAGCACCTGCTCGACGCGCAGGAGTCGGGTGATGCCGGGGCTGTGGCCACCGCGCGCAAGACACTCGACGCCATGGTGAAACGCGAGGCAAAGGACATCTGCGAAAAGTACCTGAGCGTGCCCGCGACCACCAACTTTGGCATCATGTTCGTGCCGTTTGAGGGCCTGTATGCCGAGGTCGTCAGTCGCCCCGGGCTTATTGAGACCCTGGGCCGCGACTATCACGTCAACGTTGCTGGCCCCAGCACCATGGCGGCCATCCTCAACAGCCTGCAGATGAGCTACCAGACGTTTAAATTGCAAAAACGCACCGATGACGTGCTGCGTGTGCTTTCTGCCGTCAAGGCCGAGCTGCCGCGCTATCAGGCGGCGCTGCGCCGCGCCCAGCAGCAGATCGAGACCGCAGGTAAAACGGTCGAGGGCATCATCACCACGCGCACCAACGTTATGGAGCGCAAGCTCAAGGATATCGACGCGCTGGAAGACGCGCGGGAGGCCGACGAGATTTTGGGCTTGGAGTCCGCAGGCTTGCTCGCAGACCAGGAAGACGAGAACTAGCTGCATCTGACGGCGGAGCGCCTGCGCAAGCACGGCGCGGGCGCTTTTCGCATCGTGCTTGCCTGAAGTGCGCTTCAATGTGCAACAATGGCGTTTCGCCCTATCAGACGCGAAAGGAAGCCCATGTCTCAGAGAAGCACCAGTCCGCTCAAACGCTCCACCGTGCGCCGCACGCTACAGCGTTTTTGGGATGTCACGCGCACGCAGCCGCTGATCGTCTTTCTCTCGGTATTCTCGTCGGCGGGCTATATCTTTTTGCTCACGTTTGCCAACACCTACGTGATGGCCCTTATCGTCGACCGCGTCCAGGCCGGCCCCGTGGCGGGCGACCAGGTGTTTGAGATCTTTGGTCCCTACATTCTGGCGCTCGTGCTCGTTAACCTAGCGGGCCAGATCCTCTCCAAGCTGCAGGACTACACCGTCTACAAGCTCGAGATTGCGGGTAACTACCACTTGGCGCGCCTGTGCTTCGACACGCTCTCCAATCAATCCATGACATTTCACACCAGCCGCTTTGGCGGATCGCTTGTGAGCCAAACGAGCCGTTTTATGAGCGGCTACACGGGTCTGGTGGACGTAACAGTGTATTCGTTCATTCCCACCATCACCTCGGTTGTCTGCACGGTAGCGGCACTCGCTCCGGTGGTGCCGACATTTACCGTGATCCTGGTGGGCATTATGGTCGTCTACATCGCGTTTGTCTGGCTTATGTACAAGCGCATCATGCCGCTTTCGGCCGCGACGTCCGCCGCTCAGAACAAGCTGTCGGGCGTGCTGTCCGACGCGGTCACGAACATCCTGGCCGTCAAGACTTGCGGGCGCGAGGACTTTGAGCGCGACCTGTTCGATACCGCCGACCGCGCCGCGCGCGACGCCGAGACGGTTTCGATGCACGCCATGATGCAGCGCAACTTTACGACCTCGGGCCTTATCGTCATTACCATGGCCGTGGTGAGCGTGTTCGTCGCGGGCGGCAACGCGTGGTTTGGCATCTCTGCCGGCGCGCTCGTCATGATCTTTACCTATACGTACAACCTCACCATGCGTCTGAACTACGTAAGCTCCATGATGCAGCGCATTAACCGCGCACTGGGCGATGCGGCCGAAATGACGCGCGTACTGGACGAGCCGCGTCTGGTGGCAGACGACGAGAACGCCCCCGAGCTCAAGGTGGGCGAGGGCGCGATTGATTTTGAGCACTTGAGCTTTGCATACCGTGACGCCGCGGCGGGCGAGAGCGTGTTCGACGACCTGACGCTCCATGTGGCGGCGGGCCAGCGCGTGGGCCTGGTAGGCAAATCGGGCTCGGGCAAGACGACGCTCACCAAGTTGTTGCTGCGCCTGGACGACGTACAGGGCGGCCGCGTGCTCGTGGACGGCCAAGACGTCTCGCGCTGCACGCAGCAGAGCCTGCGCCGCCAGGTTGCCTACGTGCCGCAGGAGGCGCTGCTGTTCCATCGCTCCATTCGCGAGAATATCGTCTACGGACGCCCCGACGCCACCGACGAGCAGATCCGCGAGGCTGCGCGCCTGGCCAACGCGACTGAGTTTATCGACCGCCTGCCCCGTGGCTTTGACACCATGGTGGGCGAGCGCGGCGTCAAGCTTTCGGGCGGCCAGCGTCAGCGCGTGACTATCGCCCGTGCCATCCTAACCGACGCGCCGATTCTAGTGCTCGACGAGGCGACCTCGGCCCTCGACAGCGAGTCCGAGGCGTTGGTGCAGGAGGCGCTCGAGAATCTGATGCGCGGCCGCACCTCCATTGTGGTGGCACATCGCCTGTCCACCGTGGCGGCGCTCGACCGCATCGTGGTGCTGGCGGACGGCGAGATTGTCGAGGACGGTACGCATGCGCAGCTTGTCGAGGCGGGCGGCGAGTACGCAAGCCTGTGGGGCCGCCAGACCGGCGCATTTTTGGAGGCGTAAAGACCCCATACGTGGGACAATCGTGCCCATAGGTTTGTTATGCCGCTGAGCCGAGGAGTCGTTATGCCACGCGAGACCAATGCCGCCAAACGCGAGCGCGCCGTTGAGGTGTGCGAGCGCCTCAACCGTCGCTATGGCCCGGTTGAGTGTTTTTTGGATCACGAGAATCCCTTTAGGCTGCTCATCGCGGTACTGCTCTCGGCGCAGACGACCGACGCGCAGGTCAACAAAGTGACGCCGAAGCTGTTTTCCCAGTGGCCCACGCCCGAGGCCATGGCGGGGGCGAGCGTGGCCGATGTGGCCGATACCATTAAGTCGCTCGGCTTTTATAAGAGCAAGGCCAAGCACGCCGTGGAGGCCGCGCAAATGATCGTTGCCGATTACGGTGGCGAGGTGCCGGCCGACATGAAGGAGCTCGTCAAGCTGCCGGGTGTTGGCCGCAAAACGGCGAACATCGTGCTCAACGTGGGGTTTGGCATTGTCGAGGGCATCGCGGTCGATACGCACGTCAACCGCATCGCGCACCGCCTGATGCTGAGCCCCAAGACGCATGCCAAGGAGCCGCTCAAGACCGAGCAAGATCTGCTCAAGATTTTGCCGCACGAGTATTGGGAGTCGGTCAACCACCAGTGGATCACCTTTGGCCGCGAGATCTGCGACGCCCGCAAACCTAAGTGCGACGAGTGCCCGCTGGCAGACCTTTGCCCCAGCGTGCGCGTTTTGGGGTAGCTGTTCGGCGCGCGCTGGCGTGCCCACCTCATGCGCTACCATGACAATCAAGACTTTTGACGTACGACCCGCCGAGCTTGCCTCGGCGGGCTTTTGGCGTTGCAATGCCGGAGGAACAGCATGCTCATTCACCGTATAGCCGCGCAGCTCTACACTGCCGAGGCCTTGCAGACCGTCGAGGCAGGACTCGATGCTGGCGAGGACGTGACGCTGGCTGTGTCGCAGTCGGGCCGCACGCTTATGGCGGCAGCCCAGTTTGCGCGCCGTCCGCGCCCCACGGTCTACATTGTGAGCGGCGAGGACGCGGCCGATCGCGCCGCGCGCAGCCTTGCCGCTTATGTGGGCCTGGCACACGTGTGCCGTTTTCCCGAGCGTAAGGACTACCCTTGGCGCGAACAGGCGCCCGACGACGCCGTGGTGGCCCAGCGCTGCGAGGCGCTCGGGCGCATCGTGCGCGGGGACAACTGCATCATGGTCGCCTCGGCTCGCGCGCTGCTGCGCTGCGTGCCGCCGGTCGAGAGTCGCTATTGGGAGTCCACCACTTTTGTGGTGGGCGAGGAGATTCCTTTTGACGAGGTGCCGCAGCGCCTGGTGGGCATGGGCTACACCAATGCAAGTGCCGCCGATGCGCCCGGCCTGTTCCGCGTGCACGGCGACACCGTCGAGGTATTCCCCGCGCAGGAGAAGGCGCCCGTGCGCATCGAGTTCTTCGGCGACGAGATCGACCGCATCCGCCGCATGGTGAGCTCCACGGGCCAAACCATCGGCAATGAGGACAGCATCGAGATCTTCCCGTGTCGCGAGTTGGCATTGACCGACGAAGCTGTTCACAACATGCACGTGGCGCTCTATCGCGCTAGCCAGGACGATAGCAAGCTGGCGGCGCTGCTCGAGATGGTGGATGCGCGCATCGTCACGCCCGAGCTCGACCGCTTTTTGCCGGTGATGTACGGCCAGACCGTAAGCCCGTTGGCACACGTGAGCGGCAAGGCACTCGTGGTCCTGTCCGAGCCGCGCTCGCTGTTCGACGACTGCCTGCGTGCCTACGAGGATATCGAGGCCCGTGCCGGCGAGGCGGGGATTGACCGTCTAGACGGCTTGTACGTGCGCGCCCAACAGCTCGATTTTGGTGCCCAGCAGCGCCTGAACTATGTGAGCCTCATCCGCGCCGGCGGTGCGGTGACGGCCGAGCTCAAGATTGAGCAGCCGGCCATTGCGGGCTCGGACAACCGCTTTATGACGCGCATTCAGGAAGTCGTGGGCAAGCGCTACGCCTGCGTGTTTGCCATTCCCGACCGCGGTGCGCGCGAGTCGATGGAGCTCACCTTTGGCGACGAGGGCATTACCTTTGAGGAGTCGCTGACGGCAGCGCCCGAAAACGCCGGCGTTATCGGCGAGCGCGTGCGCGTGGCGGCGGCGGACTCTGCCGACCGTGCCGCACGCCAGGAGGCCCATGCTTCCATTCGCGAGCGCCGCGTCGACGCGCTTAACGTTCGCTCGCTCGAGGCGGGTGCCGCCCAGGCTGCCGCCGGTGCCGCCGTGCCCACTATCTCGCGCGGACGCGTGACCTTTGTCGATGCCGCTCTGCCGCAGGGCGTGGTGGTGCCCGATGCCAACCTGGCCGTGTTCTCGATCGCCGACCTCAACGCCCGCATGGACGCCAACCGCGCGCGCAGCCGCCGCAAGGTGGACATTACGCAGATCACGTTCCCGTTTAAGCCGGGCGACTACGTGGTGCACGCCACTCACGGCATCGCACTCTTTAGCGAGATCGCGCGCCAGGAAGTGGGCGGCAAGGAGCGCGACTACTTTTTGCTGGAATATGCCGACGGCGACAAGCTCTACGTGCCGCTCGAGCAGGTCGACCGCATCACACGCTATGTTGGCCCCGACGGCGATAAGCCGCGCCTGACCAGGCTCAACACCGCCGACTGGACGCGTGCCACGAACAAGGCGCGCAAGAACGCCAAAAAGCTGGCGTTTGACCTGGTCGACCTGTATACGCGCCGCTCGTCGATTACCGGTATCGCCTGCCCGCCCGACACGCCCGAGCAGATTGAGATGGAGGAGAGCTTTCCTTACGACGAGACACGCGACCAGCTGGAGGCCATCGCCGACATTAAGGCCGATATGGAGGCGCCCAAGCCCATGGACCGCCTGCTGTGCGGCGACGTGGGCTTTGGCAAGACCGAGGTCGCCCTGCGCGCGGCGTTTAAGTGCGTGGACTCCGGCCGCCAGGTCATGGTGCTCTGCCCCACGACCATTCTGGCTCAGCAGCACTACGAGACGTTCTTTGAGCGCTTTGCCCCGTTTGGCCTCGAGGTCGAGGTGCTCAGCCGTTTTCGCACGCCGGCGCAGCAAAAGCGTGCGCTCAAGGCGTTTGCCGAGGGCACAATCGACGTGCTCATCGGCACGCATCGTCTGCTTTCGGCCGATGTGAACCCCAAGAACCTGGGCCTGGTGATCATCGACGAGGAACAGCGCTTTGGCGTGCAGCACAAGGAACAGCTCAAGAACCTGCGCGAGCAGATTGACGTGCTCACGCTTTCGGCAACGCCGATTCCGCGAACCATGCAGATGGCCACGAGCGGCGTGCGCGACATGAGCCTGATCACCACGCCGCCGACCGGGCGTCGCCCCGTGATCGTGCACGTGGGGGAGTACGACCCCGATGTGGTGAGCGCGGCGATTCGCCTGGAGGTGGGCCGCGGCGGTCAGGTGTACTACGTGTCCAACCGCGTCAAGACCATCGATGACGCCGTGGCGCGCGTGCACGAGGCCGCGCCCGAGGCGCGCGTGGGCGTGGCGCACGGCAAGATGAGCCCGCGCGAGGTCGAGGACGTGATGATTGAGTTCGCGACCAAGAAGATTGACGTGCTCATCGCCACGACCATCGTGGAGAGCGGCATCGACAACGCAACGGCCAACACGCTGATCATCGAGGATTCGCAGCGCCTGGGTCTGGCGCAGCTCTACCAGCTCAAGGGCCGTGTGGGCCGCTCTGCCACGCAGGCCTACGCGTACTTTATGTTCCCGGGCGAGCTGCCGCTCACCGAGGAGGCGACGGCGCGCCTGACCGCACTTTCCGAGTTCCAGGACCTGGGCAGCGGCATGCGCATCGCCATGCGCGACCTGGAGATTCGCGGCGCCGGCTCGCTTATGGGAGCCGAGCAGCACGGCAACCTGTCGAGCGTGGGCTTTGACCTGTTTACGCAGATGCTGGGCCAGGCAGTGGCCGAGGCGCGCGGCGATGACGATGCCGGCGTGGAGGCGGCGAGCGTGGGCATTAACCTGCCGGCCGATTACTTCTTGTCCGAGGAGTACCTACCGGCGGTGGATCAGCGCGTGCTCGTGTACCGTAAGCTCGCAGCAGCCGAGGACCTGGAGAGCATCGACGAGGTGCAGGAAGAGACCGAGGCCGCGCATGGCGAGCTGCCGTTGGCGGGACTCAACCTGTTCAATCGCGCGCGCATCCGCATTCGCGGCGAGCGTCTGGGGCTCGAGAGCGTCACGCTCAGCGGCGGCCGCATCACCTTTTTGGGCGTCGACGTGCCCAAGAAGGTGGCCTTTGAACTAAAGACCCGCTATGGCGCGGTGAACTTCCCCAAGAGCCGCAAACTGTCGGTGCCCTACAAGGCGGGCGCCGGCGCGGGCAGCGGCCTGGGTCGCGGTCTCGACGCCAACGACGGTACCGGCCCCGTGGCCGCGGCACTCATGCTGTTGCAGCAGTTGGGTGCGAGCGACGACGACTAACGGGTCGACGCTGCAAACGCCCCATTTGGGCACTCTGGTTCCATCGAAAGGAAAGCATGTTCGGATACATCTATAAGAAAGACGTCGCCATTATCGCGGTTGTCCTGTGTCTTTGTCTGGGCGTGGGTAGTTTCTTCGACTATCAGATTTCGAGCGCGCTGTTCAACATCGGCAGCATGTACGGTCGTTTTGTCGAGGCGGCCGGCGAGCTGCCGTTTGAGCTGACGGCGAGCGTCGCGGGCGTTATGCTCGTGCGCGCGGTGCATCCCGACTCCAGGGGGAGCAAATGGCTCGCCGTGCTCGGCATCCTCGTCAACGTTGGCCTGGTCGGCTACGAGATCGTTTCGTCCCTGCGGGTTGGCGGCAAACTCATCGCGGCTCAGTTGGTGCTGACATTTGTGCTGGTCATCGTCGCTAACCTTATCGTCTATCGCCTCACGCGCACGACCGAGCCCGACGAGCTCACGCGCTGGGCGTTGATGGTGCTTGCTGTGTGGGTCGCTCAAGCCATCATCCTCAACGTCATTGTTAAGCCGCTGTGGTCGCGCCCGCGCATGCGCGTGATCGAGGTCACGCCGGGGCTCAATTTTCAGCCGTGGTGGGTGATCGGCAACCCCGACAAGTGGGCCTATATCGCCGCCGGCGTGATCAAGGACGGGTTCAAGTCGTTTGCGAGCGGACACACGGCGCATGCGGCGATCGGCCTCATGCTCGCCGGGCTTCCCGCGGCAGCCTTTACGGAAAAGCCGTCGCGTCGTCGCGTGATCTTTTGGACGGCGGCTGTGGTCGTGGCGCTCGTCGCCATTGGGCGCATCGTGATTGGAGCTCACTTTTTGAGTGACGTGAGCTGCGGCTTTGCCCTGGTGCTGGCGCTTGAGTGTCTTGCCGCGCGCATTGCCTATCCCAACGGCGTACAATAGCCCCGTTTGAATCATCGGGCTCGTGCCCGGCTAGAGAGGATCGCCATGTTCGCGTTTAACAACGATTATTCCCACGGCGCACATCCGGCAGTGCTGCAGGCACTCGTCGACACCAACATGGAGCCGCAGCCCGGCTACGGTACCGATGCGCACACCGAGCGCGCCAAGCAACTTATTCGCGAGGCCTGCCAGGCCCCCGATGCCGACGTGTTTTTTCTGGTGGGCGGCACGCAGGCCAACGCGACGGTGATCGACATGCTGCTTGCGCCCTACGAGGGCGTCGTTGCCGCCGAGACCGGCCACGTCGCTTGCCACGAGGCGGGCGCCATCGAGTTTGGCGGCCACAAGGTGCTCACCATCCCCGGCTACGAGGGCAAGATGCACGCCGAGGACCTCGAGAACTATATCCAGGCGTTCTACGAAAACGAGAGCTACGAGCACACGGTGTTCCCGGGTGCCGTGTACGTGAGCCTATCGACCGAGTACGGCACACTGTACTCCAAGGCCGAGCTCGCGGCGATTCACGCGGTGTGCCAGAAGCGCGAGATTCCGCTGTTTGTGGACGGTGCTCGCCTGGCCTATGCGCTGGCGGCCGATGAGTGCGACATTACCCTGCCCGAGCTGGCGCAGCTGTGCGACGTGTTCTACATCGGCGGCACCAAGTGTGGTGCGCTTTGCGGCGAGGCTGTGGTGTTCTGTGGCATGCACGCCCCGGCGCATCCCATTCCGCGTATTAAGCAGCACGGTGCGTTGCTGGCCAAGGGCCGCCTGACGGGCGTGCAGTTCGAGGCTCTTTTTACCGATGGCCTGTATTTTGAGATTGGTCGCCAGGCGATTGAGACCGCTCGGGCGCTGCGTCGTGTGCTGCACGAGCGCGGCTACCAGTTCTTCTTGGAGACGCCCACGAACCAGCAGTTCGTGATTCTGCCCAACGAGGATATGGCCCGCATTCGCGAGCATGCGGCGATCGAGTACTGGGAAAAGTACGACGATACTCATACGGTGGTGCGCTTTTGCACCAGCTGGGCCACGACGCAGGAGGACATCGACGCGCTGGCGGCTGTCCTGTAGCCTGATGTAATGACGAGGGACCGCCTTGCGCCGGGTTTGGCGCAGGGTGGCCTTTGCTTTTGGGGGAGAAGGGTTGTATGACCGAGATGTCCGAGCCGACGATTCGCCTGGCGACGCCCGAAGACGCGCCGGCGTTGCTTGCCATCTATGAGCCGTATGTGCGCCAGACGGCGATTACCTGCGAATACGAGGTGCCGAGCGTTGAGGAGTTCGCCGGGCGCATCGAGCGTACGCTCAAGCGCTATCCGTATTTGGTGATGGAGCTGGACGGGCGTCCGGTAGGCTATGCCTATGTGAGCCCGCTCAACAGCCGCGAGGCATACGACTGGTCGGTCGAGACGTCGATCTACCTGGCGTGCGACGTGCGCCACGGCGGGCTGGGCCGCAAGTTGCACGATACGCTCAAGCAATGTCTGATCGCGATGGGCATCACCAATATGTGCGCGCTCATTGCCGTGCCGCACGACAAGGACGACGAGTATCTGACGCACAACAGTCAGGACTTCCATGCCCATATGGGATATCGCCTGGTGGGTGCCTTTGACCGCTGCGCCCAAAAGTTCGGCCGCTGGTACGACATGTGTTGGATGGAGCTGGTCCTAGCCGAGCGCACGCCCAACCAACCCAAGCCAACCTGGTTCCCCGACCTCCCCAAACCTACCATTTAGGGACAGGTTTATTTTGGCAGGTTAGCCGATTGGCTCGGTGTATTTGGCGCGGTCGGTGCGTTGGATGCGCTTGGAGACATGGAGCGGGCGGCCGTCGGTGTCGTAGACGTAGTCGGTGATCAGGATCAGCGCCTGCCCGCGCTCAACGTTGAGCAAAAACGCCTCGTTTTGCGAGGCATAGCACACCTCAAAGGTCTTGTGCCCCTGTGCCGGCGCGCGATGGAATTCCTGGCGCAGCGTGGCGTAGAGCGAACCATTGATATCGCGATCGATGAGTGCCTCAAAGCTCGGTGGTAGATAGGTGGTCTCCAGGCACAGTGGCGCATCGTCCAGATAACGCAGACGGACAAGTTTGACGAGCTTGCTGCCCACGGCGGCATCAAAGAACTTAGCTATGCTGCCGCCCGCCTTGGTAAAGCCCGAGTCCACCGTGCGCGTGGTGGGCTTCATGCCCTGACCCTGGACCTGCGTCGTATAGCTCGAAAACACCAGGTTGTTCTCGTGGAGCGCCGGCGTGTCGGCCACAAAGGCGCCGCGCCCGCGCTCGGTTCGAACCAGACCCTCATCAACGAGAACCTTAAGGGCGTGGCGCACGGTGCTGCGCGACAGCCCCGATTCGTCCATGAGCTCCATCTCGGACGGCAGCTTGTCTCCGCGCGCGTAGATGCCGGCGGCGATACGGTCGCGAAGCGTACCCGCCAAGCGCTCGTATTGGCTCAGTTTCTTTTTAGATGAAGCGTTCATGCGATCCGCCTATATCTAACTTGTATGCTTATCTAAGCAAGCATGTATTCAACACAACAATAAAACCGCTGGTATCGAGCTACCGAAAACCTTACCAGCAAAATTTCTAAGACAAATATAGCATACAACTAGTCGACATAACCAAAACATGTATGTAACTTGTATGCCATCGAGAGCATCAAACGAGAAGAAAGGCTGATGCACGATGACTACTCAGGAACAGGTTAAGGATGTCGTCTCCCAGGTTTTGGCTGACAAGGCAGACAAGGGCGGCATCAAGCGCGTCGTGTGGATTGGCGCCGGCGGATCCAACGGCGGCAACTATCCTGCCCAGTACTTTATGGAGCACGAGGCCACGCAGGTCGTGAGCTCCAGCTACACCAGCAATGAGTTCGTGCACGCCACCCCGGCCTACGTCAACGAGAACACCCTGGCCGTCGTCGTGTCCATGCGCGGCACCAAGGAGACCATCGTCGCCGCCCAGGTCGCCAAGGACCACGGCGCCAGCACCATCGCCATCTATGTTGACGAGTCCGGCCTCACCGAGGTCTGCGACTACAAGATCCAGTACGACAGCCTGGCCGTTGACGAGTCCTGCATGGGCCGCACCAACTCCGCCGTCGTGACCATGATCGCCATGGAGCTTACGCAGCAGACCGAGGGCTATGCCGAGTACGAGACCGCCATGGCCGCCTTCGACTTGGTCGACCCCATCTATCGCAAGGCCGTCGAGTACACCCGTCCGCTCGCTGCTAAGTGGGCCGAGCAGAACGCTGACAAGCCCTGCATCAACGTCATGGCTCAGGGCCCGCTCTTTGGTGCCGCCTACGTCTTTAGCATCTGCAACGTGCAGGAGATGCTGCAGATCGACTCCTGCACCATCAACACCTGCGACTTCTTCCACGGCCCCTTCGAGATCCTGGACAAGCGTACCTCGCTGTTCCAGCTCATCAGCGTCGGCCGTAGCCGCTGCAACGACGAGCGCGGCATCCGCTTCGTCAACCAGTACGGTGGCGAGCGCGTCTATCAGCTCGATGCCAAGGAGCTTGGCCTCAACGACATCAAGGACAGCGTGAGCGAGTACTTCAACCACCTGATCTTTGCGCCGATCCTCAACAACGTGTACATGCGTGCGCTCTCTGCCGTCACCCACAAGGACTACATGACGCGCCGCTACATGTGGAAGCTGGACTACTAAGGGGATAGAGCGGCCTAACAGCTCGATGTCCTCATAAGTTGCGGTGGAATAGTTCCTGTTTGGGGGCTTGAAGCCTCTATTTAGGAACTATTTCACCGCAATCGCCAAGTGATCCGTTTTCCTCCGTCCCCAGCGGATCATTTTTCCGCTCGCCGATTTGTGTCTTGAAAAATGTATATAACGACTATAACGTAGTGTGAAACATCTGTCTCTTATACACATCTGA
>CABSNX010000040.1 GCA_902479205.1 uncultured Collinsella sp.
CGATGACGGCCTGGTTGCCCTCGAGGTCGAGTCCGTCGACGGCCAGGACATGACCTGCGTCGTCAAGAACGACGGCCTGATCGGCGAGCGCAAGGGCGTCAACATGCCCAACGTCAACATCTCGCTGCCCGCTATCACCGAGCGCGATCGTCAGGACATCCTCTTTGGCCTGACCGAGAACATCGACTACATCGCCGCTTCCTTCATCCGTGACGGCGAGTCCGTCCGCGGCATCCGCGAGCTTTGCCGCGAGAACGGTGGCGAGCACGTGACGATCTTCCCGAAGATCGAGTGCGCCCTGGGCGTCGAGAACTTCGACGAGATCCTCGAGGCTTCCGACGGCATCATGGTTGCCCGTGGCGACCTGGGCATCGAGATCAAGCCCGAGCTCGTTCCCCACATCCAGAAGGAGATCATCGCCAAGTGCAACGCGGCCTACAAGCCCGTTATCACCGCTACGCAGATGCTCGACTCCATGCAGCAGAACCCGCGCCCGACGCGCGCCGAGGTTGCCGACGTTGCTAACGCCATCTACGACGGCACCGACGCCGTTATGCTCTCTGGCGAGTCCGCTGCCGGTAAGTACCCGGTCGAGGCCGTTAAGATGCAGGCCAGCATTGCTCTCGAGACCGAAAAGTACCTCCCGGCTCACGCTCCGCTCGAGGTTCCGGCCGATGCCCACGGCACCCGTGTTGTCAACAACGTTGTGGGTATGTCCGCTGTGAACATGGCTACCACCGTTGGCGCCAAGTGCATCACCGTGCCGACGACCACCGGTCGTACCGCTCGCCTGATTTCGCACTTCCGTCCCAACATGCCGATCTGCGCGTTCTCCCGCCACGAGTGGGCCGTCCAGCAGATGATCATGTACTGGGGCGTTATCCCGCACCAGGCCGAGATTACCCAGGGCACCGTCAACGGCACGATCGTCAAGGCGATTGAGACCGCTAAGGAGCTCGGCTACGTCAAGACCGGAGACCTGACCGTCGCCACCGCTGGCGATCCCCGCATGAGCGTCCAGCTCGAGGACAAGGTCTCCTCGACCAACGTTGCTTACGTCGCTCAGGTGCGCTAAAACGCACTTGCAAGCACACTTGCATTGCAAAGGGCCCGGAAGGCATTGCCTTCCGGGCCCTTTTTCTGTGCCAATGCCGGCGCACGGCAAAACACGCACTCATTTCTTTACCAAAAGCGCGAAATCCACCCTTCGAGGCCCAAAAATAAAGTCCCAAGCGCTAAAAGTGTTCGCCCGGTGGCAAACCCACACCTTAACCGACACTGCTAAATCGTTTTAGCAAGAGTCAGATCGACCTGGTTTTCGGAAGTATGCGGCAAATTCTGAGACCTCCGAGCACACCTCGTTTTTTCGCAACAAAATGCCTGATAAACTAGCCTCAAAAGCCAGGTCTGCTCACAGGGTTTAGATTTTGCCGCATACTTCCGAATTGACACTGGCATCGCACGGTCCAAAAGCATATTTCGACCAGGAGGACGTCATGGACCTGACGCTATGCGGTCAATCCGCCTTTAACTATTACCGTATCCCGCCGCAGGTATTAGGACTTTACCCCGCTGTCAGTCTAGACAACATGGATCGCAGGTGTTGCGCCCTTGGGAACCATGCGCTTGTTGAAGACCTTCTTCATATGCCGCTTCATCGATTTGTGTTCAGTCGCGAGCAAGTCGGATCACGGAGTTTGTTCAAGTCACACCTCCTGACCCAAGAGCCGCCTCCTGGGTCGTTTAGGCAGACTGAGCATGGGTTTGATGTCACTTCACCGGAGTTCACGCTGCTCAGCCTTGCCACGCAGGTCTCACGCAGCCAGTTACTCATGGCTTGCTACGAGATGTGCGGCTCCTTTGCAGTGTTTAAGCCCTGCGAGCGAACGCAACAACAACTCGATGAAGCTATTTCGCTTAAGCTCATTCCGCCCAGCTGCGGCTGGGAGCGAGCTAACGACACCAAGGGCAATGACACCAACTTGTGGAAGCGCACGCCGCTTCTTACCGCAGCGGATATCGCCGCGTTCGCCAAGCAGGCCGCAGGCCTGCGCGGCGTTAAGCAGCTCCGCTGGGCCGCCGAACGCATGACAGGACAGACCGCCTCGCCCTTTGAAGTCCAGACGTCAATTCTCATCTCGCTCCCCCGCGATGAGGGCGGTCTGGGCATCGACATCACCAATAACGCGCATCCCGCTCAGCGAAGCCGCGCGTTCGCTGTATGACAAAACCTGCTGCTACGCCGATATCCTCATCGAAAGCGCCACCGACAGCATGGGCGTCATCCTTGAATGCCAAGGCCGCTCCGCCCACGACAGCGAAGCCGCGAGCCTCTCCGATGCCGAGCGCGCCACCGCACTCACAAGCATGGGCTACGACGTCATCCAAATTACCTATGACCAGATCAAGGAGAAGAAGAGCTTCAACCACATAGCCGAGCTCATCCATAAAAAGGCTGGGCTTCCCTACACCCCAAAGACTAAACAGGAGCGCACTGCCGAAGATGCCCTGCGGCAAGAGCTACTTGTCGATTGGGTTGAGCTATTCACTGCCGGGCCGGCCAGCTAGCAGCTAGCAATCAGGGGCAGCGCAGACACATCGGGCGATTCGACACGGGCGGCAAAACCCGCCTCGGTTAGCTCGACGACCTCGGTAAACGTTGCATCGAAAAACTCCTCGGTTAGCAAGCGATACGGCGGATGATCGGGCTCGCCGGGGTTTTCGCGTACAATCTCGTGCATAACGCCGATGGTCTTGAGCACATACTCCTTATGGATGGGATACTGACCAAAACGCGTCGCCGCAGTATAGAGGCGATCGGTCGCGCGCGGAATCGAAACAATGCTGAGCGTCTTGCCAAACCAGTCAAAGTCGCCTTGCTTTTTAATGCGGAATTCCTCGCACGGCTTGCCGCCGTGCGCCTCCAGGTACTGGTTCACGCGGGTATTCCACACAGTATCGGCCACAAGGTGAGACCAAACGCCCAGCGTCAGATCGAGCAGCGACTGCGCCACGTCATCGGGCGCGAGCGAAAACTCACAGGCGCCGGGACCGGCAACCGGCTCGGCGTCCTTGTAACGTTGGGGATAATGCACCCGATTGAGTCGCTCGCGTTCCTCGACAATCGAGGTGGCCTCAGCAGGTTCGCCCGCGGGTGCGCCTTTAAGCAGCGGCGCCACATAGGTATCCCAGAACTCATGCTCGCGAGGCTTAGGGATAGGCTCGGGCTTTGCAAAGTGCGTAATGCGATACGGAATGGGATCAGCGATGCCAGGGACCATATAGCCCACGAAGATATCCGGAACCACGCAGCCAAACAAAAAGGCATTGCGGTCGCGCACGCTATTGGCAAGCGCACCGCTGCGCTCCAGCAAACGCTCCGTCTGAGCGATATGAATGTTCCAGCTTGGCATAGCCACCCCCATAAAAACCTGGATAACTATACCATCACGGCAAAGCCGCGCGGGCGGCTACGCACGCTCTACGCAGCAACTATTCCGCAGCGCCGCTCTCGGTTCCATACGACGACACCGGCGCCTCGACCACATGGTGATATCGATCGATATAGATGGCGCGGGCACCCAGGCGCCACACCAAATCCTGATGATGTGTACTCATCAAGACCGTCTTGCCGGCAGCAACATAGGCCAGTAGAAAGTTGACCACGATGTCGCACGAGTCCTCGTCAAGTCCGTTGGTAGGCTCGTCGAGCACCAGGATATCCGGGTTCATCGACACCACCGCAGCCAGCGCAACGCGCTTCTTTTGCCCGCCCGAGAGCTGATAGGGAGAGACGTCGGCAAGATCGGCAACCTGGAACAGCTCCATGGCATCGCGCACGCGGCGCTCGAGCTCGTCTGCCGGCAGTCCCATTTGAGCCGGGCCAAACGCGACCTCCTCGCCCACCGTAGCGCAAAAGAGCTGCGCATCGGCGTTTTGGAACACAAAGCCCACGCATTGATGGAACCGCTGGGCCGTCGCGGAATCCTTGAGATATGCCGCATCGACCGCATGCCCGTCGAACAGGTACGCACCCGCGTCCGCGAGCTCAAGGCCGTTAATAAGGCGCATGATCGTCGTCTTGCCGCAGCCGTTGGGACCTAGCAGGGCAACGAGCTCTCCACGGTCCACCTGCAGCGAAACGCCGTCGACCACCGTATGGCCCGCATAGGAAAACACCACGTCACGAAACTCGATGAGCGGCGTTGTTTCGACGCCAGCAGCACCGCTCGCGCCCATCGCGCCATTTGTATCGTTTGTCAAAACGTCGCCCTTCCCTACTCACATCGACGGTTCGACCGCCCGCGCTACAGCACCGCGCACAATACGGCGAGCAGAGCCACAACGGCCGCGCAAACGGCATCGCGCCAGCCAAAGCCGCTACGCGCGGGGGCCGGGTACGCACCGGCAAAGCCGCGGCAGAGCATGGCCTCGTCCATCGCGCGGCTGCATTCCATCGCCTTGATAAACGTCATGCCCATGATACCCGCCAGCGAGTCGGTGCGCGAAAAACCCGCAGGCGCGGAACCGACGCTGCGCAGCATGACCGATTCGCACAGATCGTGCGCCGTGCGTCCCAGCACCTCGATATGCTTGAGTGCCATATCAAAGGTAAAGATAACCTCGTCGGGCAGGTGCAGCATCTTAAGCGCCGCCGACATGCGGCTCCAGGTGAGCGTCCACGAAACGCCCAGTACCAGCGACACATTAATAAACGTCTTGAGCGCGATCTTGAGCATGGCGCCCGCGGCAGAAGCGCCCAGCAGCAGGGCAGGCAGCGCCAGAACCACGGCAAGCCCCGCGGCAGCCAACGCCGGCACAAAAGTCGCCCGCAGTCCGCGCACCGGGCGCACCGCGACCAGCACCAGCGCGATAGCCGCCATCAGCATCAGGTACAGCGGGCGCTGCGTCAGACACACGCACAGGACGCAAACGAACATCCCCACCAGGCGCACCGGAGCCGAAACGGAAGAAAGGGCGCGGTCGATCATCGACCCGCCCTCGTGTGCGCCGCCGCCTAGGCGAACCCGCTCAAGCAGGCTCGCCAGGTGCAGGACGTTCTTTTGCATCACGCGATGCCGAGCCCCCACGGGCTCATATCGCTCCTCGGCCGCAAGCCAACTAGGCAGCTCGACCATCTGCATGCGCTCAGTTTTCCTTAACCGTCAGCGAGATCAGGCGGAATACGATGGTGAGCACCGCCACGCCAATCACGCCCGAAAGAATATACATGGCAGCCTGGCCGCCAAAGCCAAGGCCCTGTTCCTCGGAATAGGCCTGCAGGTAATCACCCGTGGGCAGCGCGTCGGCAAAGGTCGGAGTATCGAGGCCGACCGAAGCCTGCAGGCTGTCGTCGCCAGCCTCCTGAACGGCAGTCGCGGCGCCCTCGGCGTCCCACTCGCCCCAGGCGTCTCCGGTGGCCAGCAGGCCCAGCGGCGTGGCCACCACGAGCACGGCGACCAGAATGAGCGTGGGAATCAGGGAAGTCTTCTTGGCGGTACCATCGGCGGCAAGCTGGCCATCGACGGCCTCGGGCCCGACGATAATGCTCGGCGCCGTCTTCTTAATGAAACCGTAGATCGCAGCCGTCGCCACGCCCTCGACCACGCCGGCAACCAGCATATGCGGGATCAGCATGGCCGGAATGGAAACGGACAGCGGGAAGGGGCAGTACAGCGGAGCACCCGAGGCGTTGGTGAAGAGCATCGGCTGAATACCAAACTCGATTGCCGCGCACAGGGCCGCCAGGCACAGGCCGACCCAGCCGCTTACGATGGCCGAAACCGAGATGCCCCAGCTCTTGTCGTGCAAACGGCTGTTGAGCGCACGGAACACGATAGCAGCGGCAAACGGCAGCACGAAGGCCATGTTAAAGCAGTTGGCGCCAAAGGACAGGATGCCGCCGTCGCCAAACAGCAGCGCCTGCAGCGCCAGCGCGACCGAGACGGCAATGGCAGCAGCCTCGGGGCCTAGCAGCAGCGCGATGAGCGCGCCACCAACGGCGTGACCAGTGGTACCGCCGGGCAGCGGCACGTTGAACATCATGAGCAAGAAGGAGAATGCGGCGCAGATGCCCAGGAACGCCATGTGCTCGCGATCGAGCGTGGCGCGCACCTTCTTGATGCAGTGAACCCAAACGGGCACCATTGCCACCGCCATGACGGCATCGGTCTGCGGAGACAGATAATTATCTGGAATGTGCATGTACGCCTCCCGGTTATCGGCGCACGGAATTGCAACGCCGCTTAAATCACCTTAAGAGTGTTACGTATTGTTAGATTCGTAACACGCCGCGGGCTATCATAGCAAAACGGCGCACTGCCGACAAAGCAGCACGCCGTTATGTAATGCGCGTGTCATATATGCAGGCTCAGCGGTGTCTCATACCGAGCATAGCGGTCACGTAGGACTCAGCAGCAGCCACAGCTGACCTATACCCAGCGCAAATCCTAGCCGCGGACCTCGCCGTTTACGCCCTTGCACACCTTGGTGACGATCTTCTGGTGCGCCTTCTCGACCTCTTCGCTGGTGAGCGTGTGGTCGTCGGAGCGATACGTAAGCGCGAAGGCCATGGACTTTTTGCCCACGCCCACGCGGACCGGATCGCGATAGACGTCGAACAGACGCACGCCCTCGAGCAGCTTGCCGCCGGCGCTGGTAATGCGGCGCTCAAGATCCTCGCAGGTCACGGAGTTATCGACCACGATAGCCAGATCGTGCTCAACAGCCGGATACTGCGAGAACTCGCGGTAGTTCTCCTGGTTGCGGGCGCCCTTGATCAGCTTGTCCAGGTCGAGCTCAAAGGCAACGACGACCTCGTCGATGCCCATGGCTTCGCGCGCCTCGGGGTGGATCTCGCCGACCCAGCCCAGCACGGTGCCGCCGGACAGAACCTCGGCCGCACGACCCGGCTGCAAGAAGGCATAGCCCTCGCCCTCGACGGGACGGAAGCGAACCTTCTCGATGCGCAGCTGGGCGAGCAGCTCCTCGACAATGCCCTTGCCAAAGAAGAAACGCAGCTTGCGGTACTTCATGTTCCAAGACTGCTCGCTCCACTGACCCGAGAGCACGCCCGCCACGGACTTGGTCTCCTTGGGCAGGCTGGCGTTCTCACGACCGTGGAACAGGCTGCCGACCTCGTACAGGTGCACGTTGGGCGTGCCGTGGGCCTCGTTATAGGCCACGGATTGCAGCAGGCCCGGCAGCAGCGAGCGACGCATCTCGGTCTGCTCGGCTACCAGCGGATTCATGAGCACCACGGGGCAGCCGCGGCCCTCGGTGGACATGCCGATCTTCTCCAGGTCGCCCGGAGCGGCAAAGCCAAAAGTCGTGGTCTCATTGAGGCCGCAGGCGCGCAGGATCTCGCCGACCTTGCGGGTGAGCTTCTGCTCGCGGGTCAGGCCGCCGATGTGGTTCTTGGCGGCCGGGATGGTCGCCGTCACGCGGCCCATGCCCCACAGGCGCAGGACCTCCTCGATCAGATCGATCTCGCGCGGCAGGTCGGGGCGGAAGCTCGGCGGGGTGACCATAAAGTCCTCGCCGTCGCGCTCGACGGTGCAGCCCAGGCGAGTGAGCGAACGCTCGATAAACTCGGGCTCGATGTCGGCACCGCTAATGGCGTGCACGCGGGCCAGGCGCAGCTTGATGCTGTCGATGGTCTTGGGCGCGCGGAACACGTCGACGTAGCCGGGAGCGACCTCGCCGCCGGCGATCTCCTCGATCAGCGCGCAGGTAACGTTGGCGACATCCACGCAGCCGGTCTCATCGACCTGGCGCTCAAAACGGATGGAGGCGTCGGAGATCAGCGACAGATCGCGGCTGGTGTGCGAGGTGCGACCGGCGTTGAAGCAGGCACTCTCGACCATCACGTCGACGGTGTCATCCTCGATCTCGGAATCCATGCCGCCCATAACGCCGGCCAGCGCCACGGGACGCTCGCCGTCGGTGATGAGGCCCATGCCGGCGTCGAGCGTGCGCTCCTCGCCGTCGAGGGTCGTGAACTTCTCGTCCTGTTGGGCGGCGCGAACCACCACGCGGCGATGGCCATCGCGTTCGGCAAAGGTATCCAGGTCAAAGGCATGCAGCGGCTGACCGGTGAGCATCATCACATAGTTGGTGATGTCGACGATGTTGTTGTGCGGACGCACGCCCAGGGCGTTGAGGCGCTTGACCATCCAGTCGGGCGAGGGGCCGACCTTCACGTTGCGCACGATGCGGGCGACATAGCGGTCGCACAGGCCCTCGTCGGCAATCTCGACCGAAAGCTCGTCGTCGGTCGCGCGGCCAGTCTCCGCCTTGATGGCGGGCAGCTCAACATGGAAATCGCGGTCGAAGATGGCACCGGTCTCGCGGGCCATGCCAATCATGGACAGGCAGTCGGGACGGTTGGGCGTGATCTCGCAGTCGAGCACGGTATCGCTCGAGCCCACGTACTCGGCAAACGGCATGCCGCAGGGCGTATCCTCGGGCAGGATCATGATGCCGGAGTGATCGCCGCCCAGGCCGAGCTCGCGCGCAGAGCAGTTCATGCCCATGGACACGACGCCGCGAAGCTTGCTCTTCTTGATCTTAACGTCGCCGGGAAGCACAGCACCGATCATGGCCGTGACGATGTGGTCGCCGGCCTCAAAGTTCTGCGCGCCGCAGACGATCTGCAGCGGGGCGGGGTTGCCGTCGGCGTCGAGGTTCTTGTCGCCCACGTCGACCGAGCACACATACATGTGGTCGCTATCGGGGTGCGGGGTCTTGGTGAGCACCTTGGCAGTCACCACGTGGTCGAAGGACTCGCCCACGGTGTCGATCGCCTCGACCTCGGTGCCGGTACGGATATATTCGTCCGAAAGGGTCTTGGGATCCTCCGGAATATCGATCATGGTCTTGAGCCAGTCGTAAGAAACACGCATCTAGCTCTCCTTTCATACTGAAAGCCTGCGAAGAGATGCAGGTGGAAACTTCAACTTTGTGAACATTCCTTACAAAGCGAGGGTTGTCCAAGTGCGACAGATCGGCCCGAAAGAGGAGCGCCGCGTACTTTGGTACGCAAGCGACGAATGAGCGCCGAGGTGCCGTGCTTGGGCAAGCCGCAGCCTAGAACTGATTCAGGAAACGCATATCGCCTGTCATCAACGTACGCAGGTCGGGCAGGTCGTAGCGCAGGGCCGCGACGCGCTCGGCGCCAATGCCAAAGGCGAAGCCGGTGTACTTCTCGGGATCGATGCCGCAGTTGATCAGGACGTTGGGGTCGACCATGCCGCAGCCCAAGATCTCGATCCAGCCGCTGTGCTTGCAGAAGTTGCAGCCCTTGCCGCCGCAGACGTGGCAGCTTACGTCCACCTCGCAGCTCGGCTCGGTGAAGGGGAAGAAGTGCGGGCGATAACGCGTCTTGCGGTCCTCGCCAAACATGCACTTAACAAAGTAGTCGAGCGTGCCCTTAAGATCGCCAAAGGTGATGCCCTCGTCGACGACCAGGCCCTCGATCTGGTTGAACTGCGGCAGGTGGCAGGCGTCGGCCGTGTCGGGACGGTAGACGGTGCCCGGGCAGATCATGTAGATGGGCGGCTTCTGCGACTCCATGGTGTGGATCTGCACGCCCGAGGTCTGGGTGCGCAGCAGCACGTCGGACTCACCGTGGGCGTGAGCCTCGGGGTGCGCGACGCTGCCGGGGTTGTTGTCGACCACGTAGAAGGTATCGCGGGCCGAGCGGCTCGGGTGATCCATGGGGGCGTTGAGCGCGGTGAAGTTGTAGTAGGAGGTGTCGACCATGGGGCCGGACTCGACGGTGTAGCCGATGCCGCAGAAGATGTCCTCGGCCTCCTCGATAATCTGCTTGATCAGGTGCTGGTGGCCGATCTGCGGACGGATGCCCGGCAGCGTGATGTCGACGGCGTCGTGCTCCAGTGCGCGCTTGAGGGCGGCGGCCTTCATCTCGGTGTTGCGCTCGTCGAGCATGCCCTCAATCAGCTGGCGCATCTCGTTGGCTCGCTTGCCCATCACGGGACGATCCTCGGGGGCGAGCTTGCCCATCATGCGCATCAGGCCGGTGATGCGGCCCTTGCGGCCGAGCAGCTCAACGCGCGCAGCCTCGAGCTTGGCTGCGTCGTCGGCGCCTGCGACGAGCTCCTTGGCCTCTTCCTCGAGTTTGACCAGATCATCAATCAGACTCATGTCTTCCCTTTCGTCTCTCGCGCTCTCCGTTTGCCGAGGCGGCTGCCACCGTCTGGCGTTGTGAAAACGCGGCCCGGTTCGGTAATAAAAAAACCGTCCTCGGGCATGTGCATTGCCCAAGGACGGTTGAATTCCGCGGTACCACCTTGTTTGACCCGGCGGATGTCTGGCCCGCCGCGCCCACTCTGTGCCCCTTGTCGCGAGGCTCACGGCTTCCCTACTGGGGCTTCGCCGCCGCTGGCTGCGTGCCCGTTGAGGTCGCTGCTCGGGAGTGAACGCTTGGCCCTTGCCACCGCAGGAAGGCTTTCAGCCCATGACCTTCCCTCTCTTGCCGGCGACGCGGCGGGCAAAACCCTCTCCGTCAACGCATTGGGCTATAGGATACCACATTGTGCGAGCGTATCGCCGCGTTCCGTTTTGTTCGCGCTGGGTACAAGACGGGTAGCTGTGCAAACTGGCCGTGCGCCCAAAGGCGGCGCGGCCTGCGAGATTAAGGATATGGTATGGGAAAGAAACTCGATAAGAAGGCCAAGGCCGCCGTGGCAAAAGCCGCCAAGGGCGTCAAGGCCGACAAGGCCGTCAAGAAGTTCCGCAAGCTCGAGGGCAAGCTGTGGACCCGCGAGTACCTACTCAAGATTGCCGAGTTTGACGGCGCGACCATTGCTCCCGCCAACGGTGCCGCCGCCCGTGCCGACGCCATGGGCACCCTTGCCGGCGAGCACCACAAGCTCCTGACCAGCGAAAAGTCTGTCGAACTTGTGCGCTCGCTGGCACGCGAGACCGTCGCCGGCGGAAAGATCGACGACCCGCAGTTGCTTGACGAGATTCGCGTGCTCGGCCGCGACCAGCGCGAGGCAAGCGTCATCCCCACCGAGGAGGCCGAGGCCTGGACCAGGCTCACCTGCGAGGCCGACGCCGTGTGGCACAAGGCCAAAGCGGCCAACGACTGGGCGAGCTTTGAGCCCTATGTGGACAAAATCGTCAGCCAGCTCAAGCATCAGGCCGAGCTCATGGACCCCAAGCGCGACCCATACGACGTGTGGCTCGACCAGTACGAGCGCGGCCTTTCCACCGAGAGCTTCGATGCGTTTTGCGACGAGGTTAAGGCCACCGTCGTGCCGCTCGTGCACGCCATCGGCGAACGCGGCCAGCAGCCCGCTGCCGACTTTTTGCACGCCCGCGTGCCCGAGGCCGCCCAGCGCGCCATGAGCTTTGACCTGATGAAACTCGTCGGCCTGGACCTGGACGACACCACGCTTGCCTTTACCGAGCATCCGTTTAGCGAGGGCTTCTCGGTGGGCGACGCGCGCATCGCCACGCACATCTACGAGGACGATTGCATCTCCAACGTCTACAGCATCATCCACGAGGCGGGACACGCCATGTACGAGCTGGGCGTCAATCCCGCCTATGCGCGCACCTGCCTGGAGGGCGGCACCTCCATGGGCATCCACGAGAGTCAGAGCCGCTTTTTCGAGAACACCGTGGGCCGCAGTCGTGCCTTTATGGGACCGCTGCTCGAGGTACTGCGCCGCCACGCGCCCGAGGTCTACGGCGACGTTGGCGAGGACACGCTCTACCGCGCCGTGAACATCGCGCAGCCGTCGTTGATCCGTACCGAGGCCGACGAGCTCACCTACCCCCTGCATATTATGGTGCGCTACCAGATCTGTCTCTTATACACATCCCGAGCCCACGAGACCGA
>CABSNX010000041.1 GCA_902479205.1 uncultured Collinsella sp.
CGTGGGCTCGGAGATGTGTATAAGAGACAGTCTCCCCTGCTCACGACGTGCACGTGCTCGAGGGCGTTGCCGCCGGCGACGCGTTCAACGCCGGTCTCGTCCATGCCCTCATCAACGACTTTGACCCGCAGGATGCCGTCAACTACGCGATTGCGGCCTCGATCCTCAAGCTCACCATCAAGGGCGATTCCAACTTGGTGACCGCAGACGAGATCGCAGCCGTGGCATCCGCCGCCGACGGTGGCACCCGCGTCGCGCGCTAGTCCGTCTCCATTCCGCGGGCCGCGGCTTTCCAATCCCATACCTCTGCGGCCCGCTCCCCGATTCCTCCGGCCGGGCAAAACCACCAGTCCCATTCCGGTTTTGCCTGGCATTCCCTACATGACTGGTCGAGCAGCCGGTTTTGGAATTGCTTGAACCCCAAGCAGTGCCTCCGATAACCAATCCAGAATCGGCTCCTGACCAGCACATTTGTCAATCACGCGCCCGTGCGCGCCACACATCGAAAGGAACATCATGTTCGATCAGTTCTACACCACGCTTGAGTCCCTGGGCATCGTGCCGGTCGTTGTGCTCGACAAGGTCGAGGACGCCGCCCCGCTCGCCCACGCTCTTATGGCAGCTGGCATGAAGTCCGCCGAGGTCACCTTCCGCACCGCCTGCGCCGCCGAGTGCATCGCCGCTATGGCCGAGGCCGAGCCCGAAATGTGCGTTGGCGCCGGCACTGTCCTGACCGTCGAGCAGGTTGAGCAGGCCCGCGCAGCCGGTGCCAAGTTCATCGTCTCCCCGGGTTACAACGAGGACGTCGTGAAGCACTGCATCGACATCGACCTGCCCGTCCTTCCCGGCACCGTGACCCCCTCCGAGGTCACCGCAGCCGAGAACCTGGGCCTCAAGGTCACCAAGTTCTTCCCCGCGTCCCAGTATGGCGGCCTGAACACCATCAAGGCCCTCGCCGCTCCGTTTGTCGGTCACCGCTTTATGCCTACCGGCGGCGTGAGCACCGCCAACGTCGAGGAGTACCTGAGCTCCTCCGCTATCATCGCCTGCGGTGGCACCTGGATGGTCAAGCCGGCCCTGTTTGCCGACGGCGACTTCTCCAAGGTCGAGCAGATCGCCCACGAGGCCATGGACGTCGTCAAGAAGGTCCGCGGCTAGGTTTAGCTCTCTATCGTGAAAGGGGGCGTGCCCTAAACCTCGCCCCCTTTCTTTTAAAGCGGCTCGGAAGCGCGCCGTTTCCGTCACGAACAAGAACCAAAACCGTCTTGTATGCTGATAGAACGTGACGGAAGCGACACGTCTCCAAGCCGCTTTGCCTACTCGGCTGGCCGTCGCGCTCAACTAAGCCACTTCGACAAAAGCCGAGCCACCAAAACAGCTGCGGTGCCGTCTGGAGGAATGGACCCTTGCTTCCGGTCTTTTCCTCCAAGCGGCGCCGCAGCTTTTTCGTGCCCCGGTTACGCCCCAACGCAGTTGCGGTGAAATAGGGACTGTTTGCGCCACCTAGGTCGCAAAACAGTCCCTATTTCACCGCAACTTATATGGGGATTGATTAGATGAACGAGTCTTTGGACAGCTCAAAATAGTCGGGATGCAAGGCGATAACCGGGCCCTGCTCCTCGGGCATCAGGTGCAAGTGCGTCTCTGCCAGATAGCTCGCCGCGTCGGTATCGCCCCTCTTAATGGCCTCGAGAATCCGGCGATGCTGCCGACGAATCGGCTCCCAATCCAGGTCCTGCGACACCATACGCAACCAGTTGTATCGCTCAAAATGTGTGTTGATGCTCTTCATCCAATCCCACAACATGTGACGACCGGCAATCTCAAAACACGTCTCATGGAACAGGTTGTCCAGGTCAAAGAAACGACGCGTCTCGCTATGGTCGAGCGACTCGGACTCGGCAAGAATCTGCTCGAGCCGACACTTCTGCTCGGGTGTGGCGGCAGAGCAGCATTTAATGAGCACGCTTCTCTCGAGTTTTTCGCGCAAGAAACAGGCGTTCTCGGCGCGCTCCATGCTGATTTTTGAGACATAGGTGCCGCTTTTGGGACGCGTTTCCACCAGCTCCTGCTCACGCAGGCGCACAAAGGACTCGCGAATGGGCGTGCGCCCGATTCCCGTCTCCTTTTCCAGACCAATCGCCGAAAGACGCGTGCCGGGCCTGAGCTCGGCATAGATGATCTTGGAGCGCAATGCGGTGTATGCCTGATCTTGCAGGCTCTGATTATGCTGGTGTTGTTCCATAAAGCCCTCGGATGAAGCCTCGGTTAATCGAATACCACCATGCAATACTATCGCATCCCCCGCCCCCCTCATAAGTTGCGGTGGAATAGTTCCTGCTCAAAGCCTTCAGCAGCAAAAACAGGAACTATTCCACCGCAACTTCCAACAGTCTTTTTGGGACGGGGCTCTTTTAGCTACCCTGGCCCGCAGATCGGCCCCCTTGCCACAAAAGTGGCCCATCTACTACGTTAACACGGATAGCCTCGGCCATACCGAAAACCGTGAAAACAAAACCGCAGGTAGACAGCTTGTCGATTTTCGAAAAAGCCGACTATGGTTGACCCCTGCGGCTTAAACGTAGTAGATAGGCCCTTTTCGTGGCGCAGCACTACTGCACCCCAAATTGGCACCCCGAGCCCTCGTGAGTTGCCAACAAGCTGTTCGCCCAGCGCTTTATCCGCGCGGCATTTGGAAAATAGCACCACCGCAAAACCCGCGAGTAGCGCTTACTTTGCTATATCTCACTATACTTTGCTATATCTTGCTATACTTTGTTATATCTTGCTATATCTTGAGCAAAGGTGGCTCACATGCAAACAAACCCTTTTAAGCCCACAGCAGGTAAAACACCTCCCACGATTATCGGCCGCGAAGATGTACTTGAAGAATTCAGTGAAGGCCTCACCAACGGGCCTGGTGCCCCTGGGCGCCTAATGCGCATAGCCGGCGTCCGTGGGACGGGCAAGACGGTCCTCCTTGACGAGTGCTCACGTTTGGCGCAAAGCCGTGGCTGGACGGTCATAAAAGAGGTCGCAACCGAGGGACTTTGCCAGCGCATTCTCGAACAGCTGCAGCCCAAATTCCAGGCCAAGCACGCCAGATTTGAGCCCACCGTAGCTGGCATATCCATCGGCAGCATAGACATTGAGCGAATCGGCCCATCGCTACGCGACGCCATGAGACAGACAATATCCAAGAATGGAAACGGCCTGCTCATCACTCTCGACGAGGTTCAAGACGCAGAGCTCGATGAGGTCCGAACGCTCTCCATTGCGATTCAGCAAGTTATCGGCGAAGACCTTGATATCGCCTTTGTTTTTGCTGGGCTGCCTTCGATGATTGAAAGCATCATCAACGGAAAGACACTTACGTTTTTGCGCCGTGCCCTCCCCTTTGACCTGAAGGCTGTGGCAGTAACCGAAGTGTCGTACTCCCTCGAGGAAACCATTGAAGCGTCTGGCATGGAGTTGCAGCCAGGTATTGCCGGCCAACTTGCCGAGGCAACGCAAGGCTATCCTTTCATGATCCAACTCGTTGGATACTACGCATGGCAGTTGGCAAGACGCGCACATACACCGATTATTGGAGAAGAAGAAGCCGAGCGCGGCATTGCAACGGCACGCGAACGCTTCTGTGCCATGGTGATTGAGCCCGCGCTACAGCGCATTCCGCCCACGTGCATCGCTTATCTGCTGAGCATGGCATCTTTGGGGCAGACGAGCTCGACCAGCATGGTTGCCGATGCCCTAAACAAAACGCCTCAACAGGTGAGTTCCGTCCGCAGCCGCCTGTTAAGAGAATCGATTATCGAGGCTCCCTCGTACGGCAAGGTCTCATTTGCCATCCCCTACATGCGCAACTACCTCTACGAGCACAAAGCCGAACTGGAAGTTGAACTGTAGAAACGGCAACTGCCCTGCAAGACGAAAACCGTTTTCGTACGGATTAAAGCAGACATAAACGATTTTCGTCTTGATTTGCGTACGGAATTAAGACGTAAATTGCGCTTTCGTACGCTTATTACCAGACGCAAATTGTTTTCGTCCGGCCATGCGTCCCCAATCTAGACGAAAAGAGCCCCGAGCTCGTATTGAACTGCATCCCAATTCTTGGACGGGCGCCGATGCCCTGATCTCTGCCATGTCGAGGTGCGAGATCAAATCCTTGGCGCGCTCGCCGGAGTGGTATGCCTTGTTCGGCGCCACCTTCCTGTAGAGCTTCTTGAGCTTCGTCTTCCCCTTGTTGCCCGGCGGCATCTCCGTCTCAGGTGGCAGCCCTAGGAAGGACAGGACGCCGGGCAGGTCGCACAGCATCACGTCCTCGATGTCGGCCTTGGCCGCCAGGTCGACGACTCTCTGCGCTGTCGGCGAGATGTTCGGGGTGCTGCTACCGCCCGCTGCTTCGGAAGCTGGCGGGCAGTAGCGGGCAGTAGCGGCAGTAGCGGTGTGGCTCGATAGGCCCAAATATCCGTAAGGAAGGTGCTCGCTCTCATATGTGCTGATATGCCTCGCCTCGCGAACCTTGGGATGCTTCCTGAGGTAATCCCTCAATTCGAGCCACTCTTTATGCTCATAACGCTTCGAAATCGTTTCCCCGTCGACAGTTTCCTTCACATAATGGTATGTTCGAACGCCTTCGAACTTGCCGAACCCGTTCTCGACGCTGAAGTTTCTGAACCAGCGCGAAAACCCATTCAGGTCCATGAAGTTGACTTGGGGATGCCTGTCTTTCGTTCGTTCGAATGAGTGGACGAGCGGAGTGCCTTTGACTTGTTCCAGGCCGAAGGCTTCCATTTCGCGGGCCTGCTCCTTTTTCCAGAATTCGAGATACGACGTCAGCGTCTCGCTTATCGAGATCCTCCGCACGCTTTTCTTGCTTTTGGGCGAGCGAACGCTTCGATCGGCCGCGAACTGCTGCTCAATGAGGATGCTTCTGTTCTCGACGGAGACATCGGACCACGTCATCCCGAGGGCTTCTGCCCTTCTCATGTCGGTGTCGAGCATGAGCATCACGCATGTGATGTGCGCGTCCGGTTCTCGATTGAGTAGGATGTCGAGTAGGCGAGCGGCGTGATGGTTCCTTCGCGGTTGTCGTGGAACTTTTTTGCGTACGAGCCGACGGTGTCCCTCGATTTTTGGACGTAGGTGCCGCTGTTGAGTTCTGCCTTGTAGGCTTCGAGTGCGGCGTCGACCTCTCGGCTTTTGGTGGTATGTATGGTCTGCCACGGCGAATAGCGGTATTTGCCCGTGACCGGATCCTTGCCGAGGCTGTGACGGTAGCGCCACGTGTATTTGTCGCGGCGTTGCTTCGTTCCTTTGCCTATGACGAGAGGTCGGTCGTTCATCGTGTTCCTTGCCTGAAGTGCCTGAGAATCGCGCTCGGTTGCGCGGAATGGCGCAAAGGGCTGGGGCGGGTGGGCATTACCCTTGGTGGTGGGCCCTGCGTGGGGTCACACCCCAAGGGTAATGCTCCGCCTGACCGCTTTCAAGCTCGTTGTGGGTCGAATTTGGGTCGAATTATTCCGCGTACTTTTCTTTCGTAAATCTATGAAAACATCAAATGACCTGGAGTTATATTGACTTCAATTTGGGTCGAAATGTCTGAATGAAACAACGTCGTAGCGACCTCATAACCCGAAGGTCGGTGGTTCAAATCCGCCCCCCGCGACCATGAAACTTCAGGTCGGAAGCATAAAAGCTCCCGACCTTTTTCTTTGTCTAGGGGTTTCGGCATCTCTCGTTCTTTGGGTACCTCGAGGCGGGCAATCAGATAGATGCTTACGAGTATCATAGGGTCTTTTTACGTCGCGGTCGTGTCTCGTACTGGCGCGCCGCTCTTTGTGGGACGTGTCACTTTGCCATAGGTTGTCCGGCGGCGGGGCGCAGGTCGTTCCCCGTGGCGTCGCTCCTTTCGACGCTACGCTGCCTGGCTACTCGTTCCACTGGTGCTTTTTCATGTCGACGCAGCCGTTGTCTCGGAAGGCGACTCCTTCCTCCGTCAGTAGTGCTCGCTGGTCGGGGAAGTTTGGCGCGAGGCGTCCCGCGTGGTTGACGACGCGGTGGCAGGGATAATCGCCGTAGCGATCCGCCTCGCTCAGCACCGCTCCGACCAGGCGAGAGTTTTTCTCCCTGCCGATGAGGCGCGCTATCTGACCGTACGAGGCGACGCATCCCGCCGGAATCTCTGCCACGACGGAGAGAATCTCATAAACCAAATCTTCGTCCAGGACTTTTCCCATCGTATCGCTCCCGTGTTCGCTTTTGTCTTCGGGGGCGCGGCGCCGATCACCCGTGCTGCGATTTTCGCAGCTCCCCTTACCGAAGCATCGAGGGAAAGCGCGTGCGTGTCAAGGTTGTCTGGTCCAGTTGCTGGCTCGATGCCTCGAGATGTTCGCCTCAAATGCGACCTGCCCCTATTGGAAAAGGATGCCGAAGATGTATTTGGTGATGGCGGAGCGGCGGATGACCCCCACGAGTTTGCCCTCGTCATCAACCACAGGAAGCTTCTTGAACTTCTTCTTCGCCAGCAGCGCGGCGACGCGGGCGATGCTCTGCTCGGGACGGGCACACACTACCTGGCGCGTCGCGAAATCCATGACGCAGCGATCCTTCAGGTCTTCGATGCGCTGCTCAAGGCTCTGATCGTCGAAGTACAGCATGGACGCGTCGCCGCCCGTGAAGATGGTGTGAGCGCGATGCTGCGCGATGGCTCCCATGACATCGCCGTCGGAGATGAACCCGACCACCTGGTTGCGCTCATCGATTACGGGCATGCTGCTCACCTCGTTTTCGGCGAGCATGCGCACCACGTCGGAAATCGTGCAATCCTGCGTGCAGGTGAACGGCTCTTCAATCATGATGCTCGAAACGGGCGTCCCCTCGAGCTCGAGCGGGATGCGCTCGGACAGAATCTCGGACATCGCTTATGCCTCCTTCGTTTTCGGTGCGGTTTTCTTGGTGCGCACGCTGAATATGGCGCAGATAAGGGAAACGAGGCCGATTGCCGCGCACACCTTGTAAGCGACGCCCGCGCCCACGGCGGTGGCTACTTGGATGCTCGCATCGACGCCGGCCGACGCGGTGACGCTTGTCATGACCGTGATGATGAGCGCCGTGCACAAACCGCCGGCGACCTGGCGGCCGGTGTTCGCGATGGCGTTGCCGTGGGCGATCATGTCATTTTTCAAGGCATTGACACCCCATGTGTTCACCGGCATGTTCGCGAGCGACTGGCCGGCGGACTGCAGCATGCAGAACAGCGCAACCACCAAGATGGGCGTGTTTACCGTCGAAAGCGAGAGCAGGAACAGGGCGCCGGTCATGAGGGCCAGGCCGACGATCGAGATGGCACGCGGACCGAACTTGTCGAACACCACGCCGGAGATAGGGCTGATGATGATGCCCACCGCCGCGGCGGGAAGCATGGCCATGCCGGTTTCGAAGGCCGAAGCGCCAAGCGAGGTTTGCAGCAGCAACGGCAACAACGTGTTGGTGACCAGGCATGCGGCGTTGATGAGCGTGACGATGATGGCGGCCACGCGGAACTCGCGCGTCTTGAGCGTGCCCAGTTGAAGCAGCGGGTCCTCGATTTTGCCCTGGCGTACGACGAACAGCACCAAGCACACGACACCCGCGACGATCGAGCCGAGCACCACGGGGTTGCCCCAACCCATCGACGAGGCGCTCGAGAACCCGTAGAGAAGTCCGCCGAAGGCGATGGTGGAGAGGACGACCGAGGGCAGGTCGAGCTTGGGGTTCTTCAGCTCGCCCACGTTTTTCAGCATGAACACGCCCAGCACCAGCACGAGAATTGCGAGGGGGACGATGGCGCCGATCATGGTGCGCCAGCCGTACGTGTCGATCACCGCGCCGCCTACGACGGGGCCGACCGCGGGACCCGCCGACATGACGATGCCCGCCATGCCCATAGCCGTTCCTCGTTTCTCGACGGGGAACACCAGCATGGGAACCACCGAGACAAGCGGCATGAGCACGCCTGAGCCCGCCGCTTGCAACACGCGACCGATGATGAGGAACAGGAAATCAGGGGCTGCGGCGCACAGCAGCGTGCCCAGCGCGAACACCAGCGTCGCCCCGAAGAATAGCGCGCGGGTGCTGAACTTGTCGATAAGGAACGCCGAAACGGGGACCATGATGCCGCTCACCAGCGGATATATGGACATGATCCACTGGGCAGTCGAGGCATCGATGGCGAAATCGGACATGATGACCGGCAGCGCAGGCGACATCACCGTTTGGTTCAGTAGCGCCAAGAAGGCACCCAGGACGACGACCGCGACGATGCGGATCTGGGTACCGGTAATGCGCCCATTGGCGGGCGCGACCGTACAATTATCAGACATAAGCTTCCTTCGTATCTATTCGATTCTTCGCCGAAGGCGCGCCGGCCCACGGGCGAAATAACATGCACGTGCTATGCGTGCATCAGATACGACAGGAAGAAAGCGGCTGCTCAGAGCGCACTTGGGGAACAACAGGAGAGGCCCCGTATACCAGGGGCCGCCGAATTGCGATGTATGCTTTGGTCAAATCCTTCATAGCGGGGAGGTATTCTAGCAGCCGTCTTCGCCCCTTTCAAGGGATGTAACCCAGACGTTGATTTTCTTCACCGAGGCGCCATCGTTGACGGGTGGCGTGCTTCTCTATCGCCACACCGCGGGGCGAGGGAACGCCGCGGCGAGCTTGTACATCGGCTATGTGTGCAGCTGCGAGCGTGTCGCCGGCACGCGCTGGGCGCCAGTCCGATCCGGCCGACTCTTGCCGACGGTCGGTCGCCGTCCTCCTCCATCTCCGCCTGCTCTGTTTTTGCTCGGCTCCCTTGTCGTATCATGGGCGGACGAGAATTGAGCGAAGGCGGTACGTATGAACATCCAGATATTCGGCACGAAGAAAAGCTTCGATACTAAGAAGGCGCAGCGCTATTTCAAGGAACGTCGTGTGAAGTTCCAGTTCATCGACTTGAAGGAAAAGGGGATGAGCAAAGGCGAGCTCGAAAGCGTGGCGCGCGCCGTCGGCGGGATCGACGCTGTGATCGATCCAAAGGCGAAAGATGCCGACACGGTTGCGCTCGTACAGTATCTTGCTGCCGACCAGAAGTTCGAAAAGGTGCTCGATAACCAGCAGATTCTTCGTGAGCCCATCGTTCGCAACGGCCGCCAGGCAACCGTTGGCTACGAGCCTGACGTGTGGAAGGGCTGGGAATAAAGCGGCTGGGAATAAAGTGAAGCGCCCACGCCCGTGGTTTTATCCACGGACGCGGGCGCTTGCGTAAGACGTCTCTTGTCGTTTGAGTGGAGCGCCCCGGCGGCGCTGAACAACGCGCCCCGGTGACGTGGCTCGGGGCTCTTTGTGCCGCACATCTATGAGAGGAGATATTTGATGCGCATGGGCGCTACTCCATGTAGCCACCCTGAATGGCGGAAACTGCATGCTCGGTAAAGAACTTGAGCGTGCCGGAGGTGTAACGATTAGCCTTGGGCTTCCAAGCGGCGCGACGCTCGGCCAGGACGGCGTCGACCTCGGCCGGCTCCATCTCCTTGCCGGCGATGCCCACGATGGACAGCGAGCGCTCGGGGATGTCGATCTGGATCAGGTCGCCCTCCTCGATCAGGGCAATCGGGCCGCCCACGGCAGCCTCGGGCGAAACGTGACCGATAGCCGGGCCCTTGGAGGCACCGGAGAAGCGGCCGTCAGTGATCAGGGCAATGCTCGCGCCCAGCTCGGGGTCGCTGGCGATAGCCTCGGTGGTGTAGAACATCTCGGGCATGCCGGAGCCCTTGGGGCCCTCGTAGCGAATGATGACGGCGTCGCCGGGCTTGACCTCGTGCGTCAGGACGGCGTGGATAGCGTCCTCCTCGCAGTCGAACGGACGCGCCTTAAGCGTGGCCTGGAACATCTCGCGCGGAACAACCGTGTGCTTGACGACGGCGCCCTCGGGGGCAAGGTTGCCGTGGAGGATGGCGATGGAGCCGTCGGTACCAAAAGCCTGGTCAAACGGGCGAATGATGTCCTCGCGCCTAAGGTTCCACTTCTCCAAGTAACGACCGCACTTCTCGTAGTAACCGTTGTTCTTGAGGTCCTCGAGGTTCTCGCCGAGAGTCTTGCCGGTGGCGGTCATAACGTCGAGGTGGAGCATCGACTTGATCTCCTCCATGATGCGCGGCACGCCGCCCGCATAGTAGAAGAACTGCGCCGGCCACTCGCCTGCGGGGCGAACGTTGAGCAGGTAGTGGGCGCCACGGTGCAGGCGATCGAAATCGTCGGCGGACATCTCGATGCCAAACTCGCGGGCGATCGCGGGAATGTGCAGCAGCGAGTTGGTGGAGCCCGAAATGGCACCGTGGACCATAATGAGGTTCTCGAAGGACTCCTTGGTCACGATGTCACGCGGGCACAGGTTGTGCTCGGAGAGCCACACGGACTGGCGGCCGGCCTCGCGGGCAAACTCGCGCAGGTCGGAGCTGGTAGCGGGCAGCAGGGCGGTACCGGGAAGCATAAGGCCCAGGGCCTCGGCGGTAACCTGCATGGTCGAGGCGGTGCCCATAAAGGAGCAGGCGCCGCAGCTGGGGCAGGCGTTGTGCTTGGCGAACTCGAGCTCCTCGCGGGAGATTTCGCCGCGCTCGTAGCGAGCCGAAATAGCGCCGAGCTGCTCGAGGGTCAGCAGGTCGGGACCGGCATCCATGACACCGCCGGTGACGACGATGGAGGGGATGTTGATGCGGCCCATGGCCACGAGGTTCGCAGGCAGGCCCTTATCGCAGCTGGCGACAAAGACGCCGGCGTCGAACGGAGTGGCCTTGGCGTGGATCTCGATCATGTTAGCGATCATATCGCGGCTGGGCAGCGAGTAGTTGATGCCGTCGTGGCCCTGTGCCTCGCCATCGCAGATATCGGTGCAGAAGTAACGGGCACCGTGACCGCCAGCCTCGGCAACGCCGGCACGGACCTCCTCGACCAACTCAAACAGGCCGGCAGAACCCGGATGCGAGTCGCCAAACGTCGACTCGATAATGACCTGCGGCTTGTCCAGATCCTCGATGGACCAGCCAGAGCCCAGACGCAGCGGGTCCATCTCGGGGCTGATGGTGCGGAACTTGCCGGAACGCGGCTGCAGCTTGGCAACCAGGTCGGCTGCCTCCTGCTGAATCTGTGCCTTGGTCTTCTCGTCCATGATGCTCTCCTCTTTTGATTTGAACGGTTGTACCAATCGTTGGTTAATGAATCAGGTGTAAATGGGTACCGAGCGATGCGCTCGGCAAAAGATGCTTAGCCACGCGAACTAGGCGAAGAACGAAATCACCAGGGCGCAGGCAAGACCCGAAAGGCCGATGAGCGTCTCCATAACGGTCCAGGACTTGAGGGTGGTCTTCTCGTCAATCTCCAGGAACGAGGAGCACATCCAAAAACCGGCATCGTTGACGTGCGAGAGGGCCGTGGCACCGCCGCAGATGGCACGCATGGCGGCCGAGCACGCAACCAACGACCAGGTCGTCTGTATCAAAGATCTCTGCGACGAATCCGAGCGCCTGGCCGAGGCCGGTGAGGATTACTCCGCCGCCGACACCGCGTTCCACAATGCCATTGCCGAAAGCTCCGGAAACCTCGTCGTTCCCCGCCTGATGGGCGTGCTCAAGGCATCCGTCCCCCCTGTCTCTTATACACATCTGACGCTGC
>CABSNX010000042.1 GCA_902479205.1 uncultured Collinsella sp.
AGGTCAATGCCGCCTCGTTTCAAGGCACCTTGCTCGCTCTGGCGGGTTTTCGCTGACTTCGCCAAAACATCGGCGTTGCCCTTGTTGGGATAGTCGATGGGGACGTTCTTGTTTGCCTAGTCATTTAAGAACGTCCCCAACGACTAACTTAAAAACTATGCCGGATTACGGGGCTGAATGACGGATTGCCGACCATGCCGAAATTGGTAAAAAGAAAACCGCAGGTAGAAGGTTCGCTATGATTTGAAAATAAGGGGTGTGGTTGGCTCATTCAGGTTCAGCCCCGTAATCCGGCATAGTTTTGAAATGGCACTGAATAAGTGGCGGCAAATGAGCCGCAATGAAGCAAGCTAGCCCCTCGTTTCCGAAACCTTTCCGCAACAATTTGCCCTTCGTGCCGCTCGACTCCGCTCGCAACGTCCCCTGCGCTACACTTAGTCGCACTGTGGCGCTGCCGCGCCGCGCCCGAACCAAGGGAGACCCTCATGAAGAACACTCAGCTGCTGCTGATCAACGATATGTGCGGCTACGGCAAGGTCGCGCTTTCCGCCATGCTGCCGGTGCTGTCGCACATGGGCTACCGTATCCATAACCTGCCGACGGCGCTCGTTTCCGACACGCTCAACTACCCCAAGTTCTACATCCACGACACCACCGAGTACGTGCGCCAAAGCCTCGCCATCTGGGAGGAGCTCGGCTTTGAGTTCGACGCTATCTCGACCGGCTTTATCGTGACCGAGGAAGAGACACGCATCATCTCGGACTTTTGCCACCGCCGTGCGCAAAAGGGCACCAAGGTGTTCGTCGACCCCATCATGGGCGACAACGGCAAGCTCTATGCGGGCGTGCCCGAGTCCACGATTGGCCTTATGCGGCACCTGCTGGAGTGCGCAGACTACGCGGTGCCCAACTACACCGAGGCCTGTCTGCTCACCGATACGCCTATCGCCGAGCAAATTACGCCCGACGAGGCTCGCGTTCTTGTGGATGCCGTGCGTGAGCTGGGTGCCAAGTCTGTGGTCATTACGAGCGCCGTAGTCAATGGCACGAACGCGGTTATTGGTTACGACCATGTGGCGGGGGAGTACTTTACGATTCCCTTTGAGCTCATTCCGGTCTACTTCCCGGGCACGGGCGACACGTTCTCGGCGGTGCTCGTCGGCCGCGTTATGGCAGGTTGGAGTCTGCAGCGCGCGACGTCCGATGCCATGCGTGTGGTGGCTGAGCTTATCGAGCGCAATGCCGACCAAGAGGACAAGTCCGCCGGCCTGCCCATCGAGGCCTGCCTAGATGTGATTGACCATGAGTAGCGCCGACGAGAGCGGTACCGAGGCAGCGGACGAGAACAAGCCAATCGGCGCGCCGCGTGGCAAGCGTCCGCGCATCCGCGTGAGCTGCGTGGACCAGCTGGGTGCGTGCCGCTGCCACCATGGTCACAAGCCGGGCCACGTCTTTGACTTCGACCGAGACGGCGGCAAGATGTGCGCCATGGCCTGCCACGTGGGCTTTCCCTATATCGATATCCTGCGCTATGGCGGAACCGTGCCTGGCAACGAGCCTGGTACGGCAAAGTTCTGCTGCCCCGAAGTCGATACGCTGAACGTCTGGCTTGCCGAGATCGTCGACGAGTAGTCGAGCGTGGATTTTCTCCCACCTAGATAATGAGCGTGGATAATCTCCCGTTTAGAGCGCCGTTTCGCGCTCAAAGTGGGAGATTATCCACGCTCAATTTGTATGTGGGGGAAATCCACGCTCATTTTATGCCGATGGCGTGGCCCGTGTGCCCGCGCCGCTCGAGCACCTACAGCTGCTCGAGCATAGCGGTGCAACCGGCGAGTACGTCGCGGTACGTGGCATCGAAATTGCCGGTGTACCAGGGATCGGCCACGTCGCCGGGACACTCGGTCCAATCGAGCAAGCGCGTAATCTTTCCGTCGGGGCCTGCGTCGCCAAAGATGCGACGCAGGCCCCGCGCGTTCTCAGCATCCATATAGACAATGTGATCCCAGTCGCCATACTCCGCGCGACGCACCTGGCGGGCACGGTGCGCAACGACGGGAATCCCGACTTCGCGCAGCTTGGCGACCGTGCCATGATGCGGCGGGTTGCCAATCTCCTCAGTTGAAGTCGCCGCGGAATCGATGACAAATTCGCCCGCGCGCCCGGCGCGCCGCACCAGCTCGGTAAACACCGACTCAGCCATCGTCGAGCGACAGATGTTCCCATGACAGATAAACAGTACGCGTTGCATAGGGCGATACCTTTCATATAGAAGGCTGCTAAAGAGTCGAAGCCGGGCGCATGCCAAGTTTTATTTCTTGGCCAGTTTGAAGTAGCGCTCAAATATCAATTCGAAAACGTAATAGAACATCAATCGACTGTCGAGGTCCATGCTGCCCAAGCGGATTTCTTTTTGCACGGTGTAGATAGGGTAGTCGGCTAGTTTCGAGAGAGAATTTCGAGAAAAGCCGGTGAGCGTGACGACCTTGCATCCGCGCGTTTTGGCTATCGATGTGGCGTCAATAGACACCTGCGTCTCGCCGCTTACGGAAACGCTGAAGACCAGGTCGTTTTTGCCGAGGAGTTCTGCGTAATGCCTCATGACATGGCGTTCACTGAGCGTATCGGTGTTCTTGCCCATTATTTTGAGCTTTTCAGCCATTTCGAGGCACGGGTACTTCGAAAAGCCCGAGCAGAAGAACACGATATGCGAGGCGTCCTGGATAAGACTCACGACCGAATCGATGACCCGGTCGTTAAGCAGATCTTTGGTCTGTACGAGCTGGGTATCAAGAGGAAGCGCCTCGATAGTGAATCGATTGCGGTCGAGCGAGGCGGAATACGATTGTTTGAGCTCTGTAAACCCCGAGAAGCCAAGCTTGTGAGCAAGCCTGACGATTGTATTGGGAGCGACGAAGAACCGTTCAGCAACGCTCTTAAGCGTGACATCGTCAATATCATCACGCAGCTCGATGATGTAGCGCATGATCTCGCTTTCGAGATCGTTGAGCTTGCTCTCGCCAGCTCGCACATGATCATAAAAAGATTCTTGATCTTTCATAAGATGTTTCAGCCCCTCGCACCTCGTCGTATATATGGTACCGCTTTGTGTTGCCAGGTGAGAAATCGGTAATCGGTCAAGATTGCCTATTGCCCATGAACTGGGCAAACGTGCGTGTCTGCCTACACATATCTGTGTTGTGAGCGAAATCATGTGTCCCCGTTTCGCATTGGCCCACACGGAGACTCTCAGATGACCTCATGTCGCAAAATATCAATCGAAACGAAGCAAGCCGAGGACAACCGCGGAGCCCAAGGTCTTCGAGAACACCGATCAGCCAACCCTGGAGGGACGGAACATGAAGGATAAGCTCAATATTGTGATCGTTGGCGGCGGCTCCACGTGGTGCCCTGGCATTCTTAAAGCCCTGACCAAGCACATGGACATTCTGCCGCTGAACCGCGTGATGCTCTATGACATCGATGCCGAGCGTCAGCGTCCGATCGGCGAGTTTGGCAAGATCCTCTTCGCCGAGGAGGAGCCCGGTGTGGAGTTTGGTTACACCACCGATAAGGACGAGGCTTACACCGACGTCGACTTTGTGCTCTGCCAGATTCGTACCGGCGGCTACGAGATGCGTAGCAAGGACGAGAAGATTCCGCTGCATATGGGAATCATCGGCCAGGAAACGGTGGGCCCTGGCGGCATGGCTTACGGTATGCGCTCCATGCATGACATGGTTGAGATCGTCAACGACGTTCGCGCTCATAGCCCGGAGGCATGGATTATCAACTACACCAACCCGGCTGCTATTGTGGCATATGGTCTCGAGCGCGTCCTGCCCGATGAGCATCGCGTCCTCAACATCTGCGATCAGCCCGTCAACCTCATGCGCTCTTACGGTCGCCTGCTCGGTCGCGATATGAGCAAGACGGAGCCCGTGTACTTTGGCCTCAATCACTTCGGTTGGTTCAAGCACATCTACGATGAAGAGGGCCATGACCTCGTCCCGCAGATTAAGGAGTACACGGAGAAGAACGGCTTCCTTCCTGCCGATGCCGAGCAGCGTGATCAGTCCTGGCTCGACACCTACGCCATGGTCAAGGACATGCTCGAGGACTTCCCCGACTATCTGCCCAACACTTATCTGCAGTACTATCTGTATCCCGAGTACAAGGTCGCTCACCTCGACCCCGACTACACTCGCTCCGACGAGGTTATCAACGGTCGTGAGAAGCGCGTGTTCGCCGAGTGCGAGCGTGTTGCCAAAGTCGGCACCGCAAAGAACTCCTCGGTTGTGCAGAACGATGCTCATGGCGATATGATCGTGGAAATCACCTCGGCCATTTATCGCAACACCAACAAGACCTTCATTGTCATCGTGCCCAACAACGGCATTATCGAGGGTATGCCCGATGACGCCATGGTCGAGGTCGCAGCAAGCGTGGGCGCCAATGGCCCGCAGCCCTATGCTGTTGGCAAGATTGGTACCTTCTATCGCGGTCTTATGGAGAACCAGTACGCCTATGAGCGCCTGACTGTTGAGGCTTGGATGGAGGGTTCCTACGAGAAGGCCCTGCAGGCACTCACGCTTAATCGTCTGGTCGGTGACGCAAAGAAGGCGCGTAAGGTGCTCGATAAGCTCATCGAGGCCAATAAGGATTACTGGCCGGAGCTTAAGTAGCTAGTTCTACAGTGCATGATAACTGTTATGGGGCGTGTGGATTGTAGAGCTGCACGCCCCGTTTCTTTAAGAGGGGTATCCCATGAACAAAGATGAGCTGCTGGCAAAGTTCCAGCGCCTGGGCAAAGTCCTCATGACGCCTGTCCTGATCCTGCCAATCGCCGGCATCCTTCAGGGCTTTGGTAATGCCTTTACCAGCCCCACCCTTACGGCAGCTGTTCCCTGGCTTGCTGCTCCGGGCTTTGCGATTTTCTTTTCGATTCTTAAGGCCGCAGCCGGCATCGTTATGAACAACATCCCGGTTATCTTCTCGATTTGTCTCGCCTATGGCTTCGCCAAGTCCGAGAAGGCTACCGCGGCGCTTTGTGGCTTTTTGGGCTACATGTGCATGAACTCCGTGATGGGTACGTTCCTTACGGCGACTGGCGTTATCGATCCCGCGAATCTTACGACGGGCCAGAGCACGATCCTCGGTATCACCACGCTCGACACTGGCGTTATCGGCGGTCTTCTGGTGGGTGCAATCGTCGCATGGTTGCATAACCGTTACTACAAGATTGAGCTGCCTGCCGTGTTCTCCATCTTCAACGGCACGCGCTTTATCCCGGCGGTGACGCTGCTCTCATGCAGCATCCTCGCATTGGTCATGTCCTTTGTTTTCCCGTTTATTCAGAACGCTCTCGGTGCTCTGTCCGAGTTCATCAAGACTACGGGTGCCTTTGGTGCATTTGTCTACGGCGCCGGCGAGCGCATGCTCCTGCCCTTTGGCCTGCATCACTTTGTCTATTTGCCGTTCTTCTTCACGTCGCTCGGTGGCGTCGAGACCATCGACGGCCAGACTGTTCAGGGCGCTATCAATATCTACAACGCGATCCTGGGCTCTCCCAGCACGCCGTTTAACATCGAGGTCAGCCGTTTTGTCATGAACGGCAAGGTTATCTTCGCCATGTTCGGCCTGCCCGGCGCTGCACTCGCCTTCTACAAGACGGCACTTCCCAAGAACAAGAAGAAGACCGCAGCGCTCATGATTGCCATCGTGGTGCCTTGCATCCTCTCCGGCATTACCGAGCCGCTCGAGTACTCCTTCCTGTTTATCGCGCCCATCCTCTACGTGTTCCACGCTCTCATGGCTGGTCTTGCCTATGCGCTGACCTATATCCTGCAGTTCAACGTGGCCGGTTCCGCGTCCTTCGGCGGCCCGCTCCTGTCGTTGATCTTTAACGGCATTATGGGTGCAGCCAAGGGCTCCAACTGGCAGGTTATCCTGTTCCTCGGCCCCATCTACTTCGTGGCGTACTACTTCGTCTTCAAGTTCATCATTCTTAAGAAGGGCCTTAAGACCCCCGGCCGCGAGGAAGAGTCCGACGATGAGGCCGAAAAGGCTCCCAAGACCGTGATCAGCGACCTCATTCCCGCCATCGTTGAGGCAGTGGGCGGCGACAACAACATTAAGTCTGTCGAGGCCTGCTTCACCCGTCTGCGCATCCAGCTCAATGACTGTGACAAGGTGGTTGATGACGCCGAGTTTACCGAAAAGCTCGAAGCGCGTGGCATCGTGCATGTCAACGGCGGCGTGCAGATTGTCTACGGTAATATGGCTTCTAACTACGCAACCCAGATGCGCGAGCTGCTGGGTATGGAATAAACGCCCCAAACACACGATCAAGATTAATACAGGTCGGCGTCCGATTCTTCAATCGGGCACCGACCTGTGCTGTTTTGGGGCGAATGGGCAAGTACATGATGCGCTTGCTGCTCTCTTTTGGCACTGCCTATCGTGTATTCGGAAGCCTTGCGATGGTGAGGTGCGTTCTTTTCGGTCCTAGCGTGTTTGCGGCCAGCGCTGCGCCCGAAGTCGATTTGCACAGCTGATATACAGAGCGTTAACCGCGCTTTGTAGGCTCATGCCCTCTACCAGGGCGGTCGAGTACTCGCTGAGTGACTCCGCGCTTACGGGTAGCAAGAGCTCACGTGCCCCGTTGTTATCGAATGCCATGTTGCTCGATATCCAAATAACGCGGCAACCTCGCCGCTTGGCCTCAACGTAAAGATTGAAGATATGGCTCGTCTTCCCTGAGAACGATACAAAGACGGTTAGATCGTCGGGTTGGAGCAGACAGAGCGACGTCTCCTGTCCCTTGACGGAGCCAAATGAGAAGCACAGTCGGTTTACGCGGCTCAGCTTTTCGCAGAGTGAGCGGGCGACGAGATTGGAGAATGAGCTTCCGTATACGTAGACATTTTGCGCATCGAGAAGCCAGTCAACGGCCCGCTCGAGTCGATCCTCAGTGAGCAGGCGTTTTGTTTCAAGCAAAGAGGTCTCTACAATATCGAAATACCAGGGTATATCGATTTGCTTATGAGCCCTTGTCTCGGTTGTCTCACGCTGGAGCCAAGCGTTGAAGTCGTCAACTTGCTCTTTGAACGATCGAAAGCTCGAGCCGTTTACGCGCCTGCAGAAGCGCGAGATGGTTGCGGGCGATGTATTGCATGCGCGGGCAAGTTCTTCTATTGAGAGCTCTGGGATTTCGTCGTGATGGGAAAGGGCGTAGAGTGCGATGTGGGCGTCAAGGCTGCCGCCCTTCTCGACGTCTTCGATACAAGACCTGAGGTTCGAATAGACCTCGTACATCGACATTCAAATCACTCCAAACAATAATGCCCCGGAGCGGATATGCCATCTCCGGAGCATTGTGGTGAAGCTATGGGACGGATTTATTCCATGCCCAAGTATTCTCTCATTTCGACTTTGTAGACAGAAGCCTTATTGCCGTAAACGATCTGAACGCCGCCGCCAACGTGCACGATGGCACTGGCGCCGAGGTTTTTGGTGAAGACGCTATCGTCCTTGACTAGGGCGGTGTCTTTGAGGCTGAGCCTCAGGCGGGTGAAGCAGGCGTTGACGCCCGAGATGTTATCGGCGCCGCCCACGGCATCCACGATCTGCGGGATGAGGTCGCTTACCTGGACAGGTGCCTTGGAGTCGATGGCCGACGTGTCATCCGCTGCCTGCATGTCATCATCCTCGCGGCCCGGGGTTTTGAGGTCAAATTTCTTGATAAAGGTGCGGAACAGCACGTAATAGATCCCGAAGTAAGCGATGCCGAGCGGAATAAGCCAGAACCAGTTGGAGCCTTTGTCGGCGTTCATGATGCCGTTGAAGATCCACGAGAGGAGCGGTCCGCCGAAGGCGGAAGGCCCGGGCACATTGAACTGTACCAGGTAGGTGAGTACATACGCGATGCCGCACAGCAGGGCGTGGACCACATAGAGTACGGGCGCTACAAAGAGGAAGGAGTACTCGAGCGGTTCGGTTATGCCCATGATGGCGGCCGGAATGACGGCGGCGATCATGAGGGAGCCGACCTTCTTTTTATTCTCGGGACGGGCACAGTGGTAGATGGCGAGCGCCGCCGCGGGCAGGCCGCACATGGCGAACAGCACCTTGCCGTTCATGACGTATTTTGAGATGTCGATGTTGTACATCATGCCGGGCGTGTTGAGCATGGCGTTGTAGATGTTGACAGCACCCTCGACGGTCTGGCCGTCAACCTGGATGCTACCGCCCAGAGAAGTGAAGAAAAACGGCAGGTAGATGAAATGATGCAGGCCGAAGGGCAGAAGCATACGCTCGGAGAAGCCATAGATGAACGCGCCAAACACTCCGGTGGAATCGATGAGTGTCGAGGCGGCCTTTAGGCCGGTTTGCACAAACGGAAACACGAATGCGAGCGCAACGCCCACCAGGCTCGCGAAAACGACGGTGAGGGCGGGGACACAGCGTGTGCCGTTGAAGATGCCGAGCACCGGCGGCAGCTGCACCTTATAGAATCGGTTGTGGATCCACGCGACTACCAAGCCGATGATGATGCCGCCGAATACGCCGGTGTCGAGTGTGGTTACGCCCAGGATGGCGTTCTGACCGGTCTGCAGGTTGGCGGGATCGATGATGCCCAGCAGGATAAGCAGCTGACCCATGATCGTGTTCATGGTCATGTAGCCGATGAAGCCTGAGAGTGCGGCGGTCGCCTTCTCGGCCTTGGCGTAACCGTAGGCGATGCAGATCGCAAAGAGAACCGAGATGTTACCATTGATAACGTTGCCGGCTGCTTTGATGAGCGTGCTAAAGATCACCATCGGCTCGGTGCCCAAAAACGGGCAGAGCGAGATGAGGTTAGCATTGGAAAGGGCGGAGCCCAGACCGACCAAAATGCCGGAAACGGGCAGGAGGAGGACCGGCGCCATGAGCACCTTGCCGAGTCTCTGGAACTCGCTGTAGAGCTTGCTTTCTTTCATGATGTTCCTTCGATGCGCGGGGAGTTAGGACAGGGTCGGCCAATAATCGCCGTTCGCTTCGATCAGGTCGTCGAGGATTTGGCGCGCGACGGTAGTCGAAGGGACGGTCTTGTTGATTGCGATGGCTTCGAGCGCCTTCTGGTAGGAATGCTCGTAATATGCGTCGACGGCGAGCTTCTCACTGGCATTCTGCTCTTCGATAAGCCCCTTGTAAAAGGTGGGGATAGCAGGCTGGCTGATGGGTTCGGGGCCCCAAGAGCGCAGGTAGGCGGGAACCTCGACCATGGCGTCGTCGGGCAGATTGGGGATGGCGCCGTTATTCTCGACGATTACGAGATAACGTTCGCACTTGTTGTAGGCGATAGAGGCGGCTGCGTCGACGATAAAGTCGCCAAAGACCGTGAAGCTCTGTACGGGGCTCTTGTAATTGGCGGGATCTGCCAGGTACTTGTCGTGCTCGGCAAACATCTCCTTCTCGCGTCCGTTGATGACGTTGTCGGCGCGCGTCCAGTTGGGGTCCATGTCATCTGCCATGTCTTTGGAGTACAGGTAGTACTGCAGGTAGCTGTTGGGCAGATACTCGGGATAGTCCTTCACAATCTTGACGTATTGACCCCAGGTGTGCATCCAGTCCTTGTCCTTGTGATGCTTGTCGCTCACGGCCATGCCGTGCTCGAGAATCATCTGACGAAGCTCCGGCAGACGATCGCGCCCCTGCTTGTCGTAGATTTTGGTAAACCAGCCAAAGTGATTGAGTCCAAAATACATGGGGTCGATATCGCGCCAGCTGGGAAGTCCGAGCATCTTAGAGTACGAGAGCAAGATAGCCGTGGGCATATCGCAGATGTTAAGGATATGGTCGTTGCCAAACTCGCGACGCGTGGCCTCGGCGACAACTGCGGCGGGGTTGGAATAGTTGAGGATCCAGGCGTCTGGACTGTATTTCTTGGCGTAGCGTACGAGGTCGAAGACGCCGGGGATGGACCTGATGCCATAGGAGATCGAACCGCCGGCGCCGCAGGTTTCCTGCCCCACGCAACCGTACTTGAGAGGGATGCGCTCGTCCTGGCGACGCATCTGAAGGCCACCCTGGCGGATTTGCGCGAAGACGAAGTCGACATCGGTGAATGCCTTTTCGGGATCGGTCGTCACGACAACTTCGATGTCAGGAGCTTCCTGCTCGATGAACTGCTTCATGATGTCGTAGACGAGATGCATGCGCTTTTCGTCGATGTCGTACAGGGCGAGTTTGCGCAGCGGTAATTCGTTTTTCTTCTGCAATAGGCTCTGGATGATGCCAGGGGTGTGGGTGCTGCCGGCCCCGGCGATTACAACTGCTTTCTTGTCCATGTGGTAAACCCCTTTCGTGTGGATTGACCATTTCAGACTACGAAAGCTCTACCTGCGATTCTATCGATTTTCAGATTACGAAAAACGATAGCGATAATCTTAACAGGATGCGTTTTGCGTGGTTAAATAGCGCCGGGAAAGATACTGACTTGGGCGGCAGGCGACGTGTTGCATGGCTGCGGGAGCGAACGCCAGGCGGTCAAAAGATGGCGGGCGGTGCTGCGGCTTTTGGCTGCAATTGCGCTACCCGCGACGGCGCTCCCAGCGAGCCAGCTTGATCGTCACCAGCGTGAGCGCCCAGGCCACAAGCGAGAACGCGGCGCCCACTGCGCCCACGTACGCAATGCCAACGCTGCTTACCACGGCGCCGCCCACTGCGGTGCCAAACGAGATGCCGACGTTAAACGCCATGGGCTCAACCGAACTTGCGAGTACCATCGACTTGGGATGGCGGCTGCGTGCCACGTCCATAAAGTGCGTGATGCACGACACCGAGAACAGGTACATGAGCAGCGCCAAGCTAAAGACAAAGACCAGCGCGAGCGGCATGGTGCCGCCCACAGCAAACAGCCCGAGTAACGCCGCAGCCTGCAGCACAAACGTCACAAGCAGCGCCTTCATGCCAAAGCGCGCATCGATCCATCCGCCCAAGATGTTCGAGATCAGGCAGAACACACCATAGGCCATAAGCGTGGTACTGGCTTCGACCGTGCCCATACCCAGCACCTGCTCAAGATAAGGCGTCACGTAGCCGTAGAAAACGTAGACCGAGCCCACGCCAAACAAAAAGATGAGCATGCCGGTGATGATGCTCGGCTCGCGCAGCAGCCCCGCCTGCTCGCGAAAGGTGGCAGGCTCGTCGGTTTGCCCAGCGCGCGGCATAAACGCCACGAGCGCCCCGCAGATCAGAACGGCAAAGGTCAGCGTGCCGTACATGGCCACGTGCCAATCGAGCGTGTCGGCCACAAACTTGCCGATCGAAGTGACAAAGACCATTGCCACGGAAAACGCACCGTACACGACCGAGATGGCGAGTGAGGTTTGCTGCGGGGACAGCAGCTCGGGGATGTACGTCACACCCACGGCGAGCAGTGCGCCCGAGACGGAGCCCAGGACAATGCGCGAGATAAAGAGCGCTTGGAAGTTAGGTGCTAGCGCCATAACCAAATTGCCGAGCACAAAGACGATGCTGTAGCTGTCTCTTATACACATCTCCGAGCCCACGAGACCGATCAGTA
>CABSNX010000043.1 GCA_902479205.1 uncultured Collinsella sp.
TCTCGTGGGCTCGGAGATGTGTATAAGAGACAGCGTCTTTATAGTGCTCGTGCTGAGGGACAGCAGGAGGACGCGACATCGTTCGCGGGTGAGACTGCGGGAGCGTCCATTTCGTCAGATGTACCGCAGGCTCAAACGGTTTCTACTCAGGAGCGTCTCGACCGCCTGCGAGCGCGACGCGCTGGCGTGCCTCTTCCGGGCGATCCGGAGGCAGCTACTCCGGTAAACAACGAGGGCGCGAATCGCCCTCGCTTTAACATCAATCTTTCGCGCATCGTGGACGCGATTCCCACCATTGTTCGGTTTTTCCCACTGCGTATTTTTACGGTTTGGGGGCTCTGCTCGGTCTGGTACCGCATGTACTTGAACGTTGGCGGAGACGATGTGTTGCATACGGGGCTTCCGGCGCCGGGGTATAGCGCATTCAATCCATTCGCTCTGGGTGCTGTTGTATTCATTGGTCTTCTCGTAGTTTTGACAGAAATCATTGCCGGCCCGTTGAGCTTGATCATTAAGCAGTTAATCATCGGCGCCACGTATTTCTTCCGCGGTTCCGCCGCCACCCGCGAGGCCCGCGACCGTGCGCATGCGAACTTCAGCCTGCGCCGGCTCGTCACCGAGACGGTCCGCGGCTACCACAGCGGCTACTCGGTCTTCGGCTCCATGGCCCGCGCGACCCGCGGCGCCCGCAACAGCGCCTCCACGCTCGATTACGGCGTCGGGGCCTTCACGGGGGAGGATCCCAACGCGCCCGTCTACGATGACGGCCTGGGCGACCGCCCCTCGCAGATGGAGCTCACTGACGACGCGGCGTCGAGGATCTGGGACCTGTACTATCCGGCCTACGGCGCCGAGGGCCCCATGTCCAACCTGCACGAGGCGCTCGCCTCGGGCGACCCGCAGGACTACACGACCCTGATGAGCCTCGCCCTCAACGTGGCGGAGTGGTGCGAGCAAAACGGCACGCCCGACACGCACGGCTGGTTCGACGACCCCGCCTACCCGGGCGACTACGTCGATGCCGGCACGTTCTACCTCATGGCGTACTCGTTCTGGGAGCAGGCGGCCGAGGCGCGGCGCGTGGGGCCGATCGAACCGCTCGCGGACGACATGAGCCGCTTCATCTTGCGCCACCTGAGCGACTGGTCGCGCGAGAACGCCCACGCCTACCGCTGGCGCGGCGACTGGCGCGACGCTGACTACTTCGACAAGGACCGCCTGTAGGCGCCGGAAGGGGAAACACGGATGGCAATTAATCAGAACGAGTCTGGCCGCGGGGGCGCCGGGTCCAACGGATCGGATATCAACGATATCGTGAACCGCTTGGGCGGTCCGCGCGTAGTGGTTGTCCTTGCCGTGGTGGTAATCATTGCCATTGTGGCGGTCACGTCCATCACAAGCGGCATCTCCGACACCAATCGGCAGACCGAGCAGCGTGCCGAGGCCAAACAGCAGCAAGAAGACGAGGCGGCACGCGCTCAGCGTAAAAGGGAAAAAGAAGAGCGCCACCAGGAAGAAGCGAAAAAGGCCACGGTGCTTACGCTCGATGAAATTACGGACGAGGCGCTGCGCTCGGACTTAGCGCTCGATGCAGATGAGGACGGCAATATTTCGCAAGAGACTGCGGATGAAGCTAGCTCAATCGATGTCGGGTCGTTTGATTCGCTTCCGCTGTTGGCCAGCTTCCACAACATCACGACGTTTGGCATCGGCGATTACGACAGCGAAAACTACGACATAAGCTCCATTAGCAATATCACTCATCTGTCCATTGGCGACTGCTCGGTGCCTCAGGTTGATCTCACACGTTTTCCTCAGCTACAGCGCGTTACCATAAACAGGCTCGAGAGCCCCGTCGATACCTTGAATGCCAAAAACATGTCCTCGTTGACGAACGTCCAGATCGAAGGCCTTGATGGCAGTATTGGGACGCTTGACCTGTCGGGTGATGTGAACCTCGAGGTTCTGAAGATCAGTAGCAGGGTCGACACGCTTAATCTGTGCGGGGCAGGCAGGGAAGATGCCTTCCATTACACTTTTACGCCCAATTGCGTTGGCAAGATCTTGTACGACAGCGACACGAGCAGCAGCCTGGTCGAGTATTTGCAAAAAATGAGCAGTGACTACGGCTACACCATGGAGCAGCAGTAGCGATGCGCTCAAGTGAGGAGAAGCGATATGGCGAATTTTAAGCCCGACATGTCTTGGCGGGATAACGAACGGGTTCAGCGTGTGACCGGGCAGCCTTCGGGCGGGGTTCATGAGCAGGCTGCCGAGACGCCGGATGTGCGGGTGAATATGCGTCCGAACGGGCAGGCAACCGAACAGTCTGCTGGGCAGGCGCAGCAGACGCCGGGGCGTTCGACAAGTCGGATCCCTCGCCCTGCCGGCCAGCCGAATGGACAGGCAGCTGAGCGTGCTAATGAAGCCGTCTCTCGCTTGGGCGGCGTTCGCGCCCTGGTAGTGCTTGCGGCGGTTGTGGTCATAGGCGCGGTTGCCGCTTTCGCCGTGATTGGCGGCGTCGGTGATGTGCAGGGCGGCGGGGGAGCCTCGTCGAGCGCCTCTAAAGAGTCGAGCTCAACTGTCGCCTCTGGCTCCGAGACCAAGAAAGAAAAAGGTCTCGTCGATGTTGATGCGATCTCGGATGATACGCTGCACGGGTTGCTTGCCGACTACGATAACGATGACGATGGCCAGCTGACCGCCAAGGAGACCCAACGCATCACGGAGTTGGTTGTGAGTGACGAGGTGACGGATTTCACGCCCATTAGCAAGCTGGACAAGCTCGATACGCTCGGCATCAATACCCTGAGCGCCAAGAGTGCGGACTTTAGCGAGCTCGAGGCACTCGAGGTGCTCAAGTTTGGCGACATGACGACCCAGGACCTCGACCTGAGCGTCTGTCCCAAGCTTAATTCCTTTAAGATCGAGGGCCTTAAGGGTGCTGTCAGTTCCATCAACGCCTCGGGTCTTAAGAACCTGATGTTCTTTACCGTTGACCAAGGGCTTCAGGGTGACGTCGAGAAGATTGATCTTTCGAACGATGACATTCTTGGCGCACTCGAGATTACCTGCAATGTCGGCGAACTTAACCTGTCGGGTTGCAGCCACTCGTTCCCCAAGCTCAACATCGCTGCGGATCATATCGACAAGATCGTGGTCGACAGCAACACCAATGCGGACCTGGTGGCTACCCTGCGTGACCTTTGCACCCAGAAGGGCTGGACGCTGGAGGAGCGGTAGGATTCTCCAAAGGGATGGATCAGTGTTTGTCGCAAAGCCATAGCTAAATGAAAAGGGGCTCGGTTTTGAACCGAGCCCCTTTTTGTCTATTTCTGAACAGCAGCTGCCTTCTTTTTTCCTCCTCGAGTAGCTCGCCAAGTTGCTTGCCGCCTTCGGTCTTCCAGTCAGCCATGCCACTACTGCAGCGACCGATAACAAACGCAGATGCAGCAGAGGGGGTTGGGAATACCAGATCATCGCTTAGGATGTTGTCCTCATTGATGAGGTGCTGGTATTTTTGACGGCTTTCATATGTGGGCTTGCGGGCAGATGCGGTGGTGCCTTCGGCAATTTTTGAGCCGCCCTTTACAACGAAGCCGTCGCTAGTGAAGAACCCATATGCTTTGGATCCACGACCGAACGTATGAAGCTTGATTTCCGATATGTCTTGTGGGGCGCTGATTTTGATGGGGATGTCTTCGATTTCTTCAGTAGCGTCTTCTTGCATATGATCGATGGCAGCTTTGACTTTATTGGCAAGCCATTGAACAATACAGTCTCTAATAAAGAAATAATCAGGACCTTGGGCTTCGTTCTTGAGCAAGTCGATCAGTTTTGGCAATATGCCCTCAACGCCATTGACCTCTTTGATTTTTGTCCAAGTTTCGCAAGCATTTGTGTAGGCGGCTTCAGAATCCTCTTCATTATCAAAATGCAGCTTGGATTTATCGCTCAGTTTGTCTGCAACGGTTTTTTGGGCAGCCCAAAAAACCGGAACACAAAGGCTTCCGTGGTGTTTTTCGCTATCGTTTCGAGTCTCAATTTGATTCGTGCGAAACGTGTTGAATTCATATCGGCAAGGATCGCTTGTAAGGTATGCTTCTGTAATAAATGCTAGGAGGATATCGCTGTTGGACAGATCTTTATCGATCTTCTCTTGCCACTTATCGCCGAGACTGATTGAATTTAAGTCGATCACCTTATCCACTCGGTATTCGGTGTCCTTGAGAAGATCATTGTTAAGCTTGTCCATTGTTCGGTTAACAATATCTAGGAGATGGTTGAATAGATTGTCGTTGCGTCTGTAGCTAATAAAGACCTTTACCAGGGTGTTGCCATTTTCATCTTTTTCAACCCCTAGCATGGACTGCTGCTGGCTCATGGGTTCCTCCGTTTTGCCGATTGCTGTTATTTGACGATGCTGCCCTTGGCGATGCGGGCTGAGAGGGCGACGATGATTCGGTCGTAGGCGTAGACGTCTTTTCCTAGCAGGAACCCGCGGGCGCCGAGTACGTCGTTGTCGGGTGTCATGTAGGCGTGACGCATGAGGATGTCGGACTTGCGAACGCCTTCGGTCCCACTCTTGTTGGGCTTGCCGCTCAGGAACGCATCGACGGCTGCTGCACGCATACGCTGCTCGCGTTCCTGTTCGACGGTGCCGTGTCCCAGTTCGGTCATGCCCGTTGCCTGGCAATAGGCAAGCCAACGATCGTGCTCCATGTCACCTAAACGACAGATAAGGGCGAATTCCTCGCGGTTCTTCTGCTCGCTGGCATCGAACTCGGCTTTGGTAGCTGCGTCGGGAACGACGGAGCTTAATATCGCATTGGCAATGTTGTCGTTATTCGAAGCCGGCTTGACCTTGCCCTGCAGCTTCTTCCTCCAAGCATGCTCGAAGGATCCCTGCTCCACGTCGGCGTCGCTAAAGCCAAGCGCCCAGAAGCGGTAGGGGATATGTGCTGCCGAAGCTCGGCTGCTGCTCTTGTTGGATTCTTTGCCGTTGTAACTATTAACTGCCTTCTCAACGGCGAGTGTTGCGTCAAAATCATTCTCAATAGAGCCATTGAAGCAAAGGTCGTATGCCGCATTGAGCTGCACGGCCAGGCGCTCGCGCTCGTCATTGATGATGTTACTGTAGGTGTAGAACGCCTTGCGGGCACCAAACGGATGCATGATATTGGCGGCGTCTTTGCCAGTCGCCTGAGTCTTATCGAGGCTTTTAAGGGCGCCTAGGATTTCTTCGCTCTCGATATGGGGGCAGATGACGGGTTGCTGTTTGGTGTAGTCCGGTGAGCCCTGGTCGATAAAGCGATTGAAGATCTGACGTTGGAGCATGAGCGAATAGGAGAGGTTTTGTCCACAATCTCCCATGGTTACGAAGGCGTAAAGACGAGCGTCATCGGTAATTAGCGCGTTGTCGGCCTTGGACGATACGCATTTGTTTTGAGCGTCGTAGTGCAGCGTGGTGACGGTGCCGCCGGCAATCAGGCGATCGGTTGTAACCGAGGGCGCCTCAGCTTCTACAAAGCGAATTGTCGGCATGCCGTTGCAGCTTTCGCCAAACATCTCGGGGTAGCGGGCTGCTTCGCGTTCTAGTATCGATTGGGCGTTGGGGTCGACAACAACAATGTTCAGACGAACGCCCGGCATGCGGCCCATCCAGAAGGAAGTGCGTGTTGCCTGCATGCCGAAATCTCCTGCGCCGAAAACGAGAACGGTGAGATTCTGAGGCTTGGGATTTGGGTTGACGGAGATATCGATGGGCTCGAGCACGCTGTAGAGTGGGGCTTCTTCAAGTACATCGTATATTTCGTCTTGTACGCGTGAGAGCAAGTGAAGACAAGTCGGCTCATTGTCGGCTTTGATGGCATCGAAGATCTGGGCATCATCGGGGTTCTTGTGGGTGCAATGGAGCGTAATCTTGGGCGCGCAGCCGGCCTGAGGATTCTTGTGCGTCGCTTCGAGCATGTCGATCGTCGCGCTGACATTGTGTTCGGTTTCTTCGCTCGTTGCGACGACATCGACTGCGAGCTGATGCTTAACTGCATCGCGCAGCGATGTAATCGTTGTGAGCACATCGGCTGCTTCGGAGTCGGTGAACACATAGCGCACATAGCCCTGGCACAGATTGCGCAGTACGCGCTGACGCTCGCTGTCCTCGTCGCTGCCTAGACAAAAGATGAGGGCGATGTCGCCGTTGCCATTCGCGTTATTGAGCGTTCCGTCCTTGATGTTGTTAACGATATCACGCGCGAGCAACTCGGTGTTGGCGTCGACGCTCTCAAAGACAATTGCATGGTCGGCATATTTGAGATGACGCTTGATAACGCTGCCCGAGAGACGCGTAGCAACAGCGTTGAAGGCAAACAGGCCAATTTCAACGGGAAGGGCGATGATGTATGCAAGTGTGAGCAGCGAATAGAGCAGATTGAACACCTGGCCGGCAATGCTGCCGCCAAGGGGAATAGCGCTATAGACGGTTGACGTTACATCGGTGAGACCGGTCTGGATGGTCGTTGTCCATCCCACGGCAAAGAAATTGGTGATGACCCAGCTAATAAAGTTGAAGGCTCCCGGCTCCCAGCCCTCGCCAAGATCCGAAGAAAAGCACTGCGCCCAGGTAACGGGGGCGAATAGGCAAAAAGCGCCAAGAGCAAGAATTCCAAAGGCGACGATACGACGGTTGGAATTGATCTCGAAGCCAAAGAGTTTGTGCTGATAGTTGTGCCGTTCCAAGTGTATGGAATAGCAGAGCGCGACGAGAGCGACGAGGAATGCCGCGAACCAACAGATTGGAGAAATCAAAGTAGGTACCTCCTGTGAGTATAGAGATGAACGGATAACGTGAACTGGGCCTATTGCCGCCTACGTAAGCATGCGGTCTCTCAGCTCGGCCGCTTCGTTAATCTCGACATTGGTGCGGCCTTGGAGATCTTCGGTGCGTTTGCTGGTGAGCTTGCCATCCTTTAGTCCGTAGGTGGTGTACTGAACGATTGCGCCGGCGGTTTCGGCTGCCTGACGTAGGGGCTCGTAGGTGTCGGTTTGCTCGCACCATGCATAGAAATCATCAACGGTGGCGTTGGGATTGCCGCTAAAGAGTCGATACCATTCGCGTCCAAAGCTGCCAAGGACCGAGAACGTCTTTTTCTCGACAAGCTTGTCGCCCTTGTATTTGTAGTTCAGCGTGAGGTCCACCAGATAGGCGGCTCCCGTTTCAAAGGCGTTCTCGTTGCTCTGATGACCGATGACCTCGGCCTCCGGGTAGTACTTGTCAATAAACTCGGCGGCGTCGCCTTCGTAGTCGGCAACGATGCGCACGCTCTGTACCTTGCCCCGCTTGTACGTGTAGTGCAGGATGCGCAGCAGTCGCTCCTGCCAAAACGCATAGGAAAACAGGTGGTCGACAAAGTGCGGGTTCTCAAGCCGATTGGCCTGATTCATCCAAACGGTTTGAAACAGTTGGTAGTCGGCCTGCGGCTCGCCCGTGACCTCGCGGAACCACTGTACGGCGACGTCGGCGGGGATATAGAACGATAGTCGCTCCTGCGGAGTACCGCTCTTGGTCGTTTTGGCGCGCAGGGGAATCTCGACCTCGTAGCCAGAACCGTCGTCCGTTCCGCAGTTTAAAACGGGCGGCAGCATAAACTGGCAGGGGCCCTCGTCGCATACGCGCATCGGCTGGGGGCTAACAGGTTGCCCTTCAAACTCCATCTCGATGTCTGTGTCGTCTTCTTCGTCCTCGTCATCATCTTCGATGCCAAGGTCGTAGCCGGTGTAGTAGTCATCCAGGTGTCGCTCGTTTACATTTCGCCCGTTTACGACGTCAAAGACGGTAACGCCCGTCATGCGGTCGCAATACTTTGCGACTTCAAAGAGGTTGCAGCTCTCCTCGGGCGTAAAGTTATCCATGCGGTGCAGGAACTCGGTAGCGCATTCCTCGGGATCATAGCCGTCCATGTCGCTGTCACCGACCCAAAAGTTGGGATCACGATTGCTTTTGAAGTACCACCAGTACCAGACGGGGCAGAATACCGCATTTACGCCAAAAAAGACCTTTTGGATGATGTTGCCGTTGCCGTCGAACTTGTAATCGAGCGGCAAGTTAACAACCGGATCGCTTGATGTGTCACGCGCCATGGTGTGCTCCCTGCGATGATTTGTGTTGTGCGCGAAGGCCAGATTCGATGCGTCTGACCTTCGCGCACCTGTTACTTCGCATACTAGGTCGCCTGCGCTGCATTCTGTTGCGCAACATCGTGGACGGCGCGGTTCGACGTCCAGGGCCGATGCCGCGCAACAGATACATGGCTTGGCCGTGCCAATCGCTCTCTAGTAGCGCGCCGAGCGCTGGGCGTTGCCCGGGTTGTAGCCCGCCCAGGCGGCGATGACGTCCGACTCAACGACGCTCGTTGCAATGTTGATAAAGCTGCCGGTACGGGGCAGGTCGGTGTGGAAGTCTTCGAGCAGGTTGGGCTGGAAGCTAAAGTCCTCAAAGTTGACGGTGTTGGGGTTGTAGAGCTGACAAGTACCATCCTCGGTAGAGATCGGGCCAACCATGTAAACGGCCTTGTGCTCTACGACCTCGGTATCGTCGACGTCGATCATCTCTCCGCGATCGTGCGCGGCAGCGGCGTGCTCCATGAGCTCGAGGAATCGGTCGGCTTCGGCGCTGCAGAGTACGCAGCGCGAGAAGAGCACTGTAAGGGCGTAGCCCGTTTTACGACCCAGTTTTTCTCGTAGCTCGCTAAATCGTTGCGACTGCTCCGGGGTCATGCGCGTCTTGGACGGCGCGGTCTGCTTGAGTCCGCACGTCTTAAGGAACATCGCGTTGCCCTTGCGCAGGGCGCTCATAGCGGCAGAGTCGCTTTTTGCCGCGGAGACGTCGATGCGTCCTCCCTCGGGAATCTGCTTATAGCGAGAGAAGCCCTTCTCGCCCTCGACGGGCATCCAGTGCGTAATGACGTCATTTTCCACTACGCTAAAGCGGCACGTAAAGGGCGCGCCGATTGCCGGTGCCTCGCCGTAGAACTTTACGCGTACGGCTTGGTCGGTGTCCGCCATCCACATCATAAAGCGATGGCTATTGTCGCCGTCATGGCTCCGGAGCTTTGCAATAAGGTAGCAAACCGAGTCGCAACGGCTTTCGAGTGCGGCGCCTCTTCCGGTGGCAATGGCGCTTATACCCTGGGCCTTGAGCTCGATGTCGCGGTGCAGCGCGTTGAGCTCTTCGGATGTCAACAGGTCTTGGCCGAGAAGCCCCGCGACAAGCGCGCCGACTTCTATGTCGGTAGTAAGGGCGGCGTCGATAACCTTGCGGTGCGCCTGGTGGCTTGCATAAGCCGGCAAAGGTTTGCGGCCTGTGGCAAATCCAAATGGGTCTCGGATCTGATCGCCGCCGCGATAGAGCGGCTCCAAAAAGAACATGTTCATGTCATTTTGCTTGCCCTGCTTTTGACCGTAGGCATCGAGGGAGTTCCAGACATGCTTCTCTGCAATGGGGTTCATCCACAGGCTGATTTTCGATTTTTCTGCTGAGGAGGTCGAAGTGCTCTTTTTGGAGCTTGCGGCGGGACGCGAGGCGGGTTTCTGAGATCCAGCGGGGAGAACTTGCTCAAGATCGAATTTTTTAAGCAGCCTAACGTAGACTCCGACCGATGCTTCTTCTGCCATTTCCGCCATGACCGACTGTGATGGGTCGTCGACAAAGGAAATGCGCGTTTTGCCGTCATCGGAGACTGCCTGACAGTAGCCGCAACGAAGTGCAACGTAGCCTTCGTTGTCGCTGCCACGGTCAAAGTACATCTGCTCTTTGCAGCCGAGTGTGCCGGGGACGAATGCGGTCGGGTTTGCTATGTCGGGGATCGTAATAGCAGCGCCGGTCGCGCGTTTAAGCTCATCGAAATACTCGACGTATAGCGGGATGTTGTAGTGCTGGACTAGCGCCTCGAGAACGACGGCGTTGGGCACGGAGTGCGCCACGCGATAGCGCACGGAGTTATAGCCCCATTCGACATCGGTTGCATCATCGGGGATTCCGTGACCCACCATGGTCCTCAGGACCTCATCGGGTGAGTCAAACGTGCTATCGGGCGTGCCGCAAATCGCCTGGAGCGAGAACCCGCCAAAGCACTTGTCGAGATCATCGCGGATATACTCGCAGCAGTCATGATTGGGAAAGACGATGCGAAACGTCATCGCGCCCATGGCCTGGGACATGTAGACGTTGCCCGATGCCTGGGCATCGGACTCTGCCTGGGCATCGGACTCTGCCTGGGGCTCCTCTTGGGCGCCAAACTGGTCCTTGAGAAAGTCGAAGTACAGGGACACGTTTCCGCGTTGCGCATACGAACGCATGATGGGGTCGGTGGTGTCCTCAAAGTACTTTTGGCTTCCGTCGGGCATGGACATGGTTCCCATGCCACAGCGGAACAGGGTATCGGTGGCACCGTCGAACCCCTCCGGGAAATACACCCAGCAGCTCTTGTCGACCACGTTTGCAAACGAGACGCTATCGTCCTGCGCATCGGCGATCACGGCGCCGGCGGCGATCTCATCGGCATCGGTGTACTCGTAGTAGACGGGAACGCCGATCATCTTGGAGATAGTCTTGGCAACCTCCAGCGAGGGGATGCCGTTGTATTCGTACTGGAGCGAGTTGTAGCCCCAGACGACGTTGGTGACCTCTTCGCCGTCGGACCCGCAGGTTTCCAGGGCGGCATTGATGGCGTCGGTCGGATCCATGTGCTGGAAGTCCTCGTAATCGGGGATCACGGCAGCAAAGCAGAACTCGCCATAGTCTCGCTCCAGGGCAGCTTTGGCCTGCATGCAGATATCGTGGTTGGGAAACACGATGCGATTGACAATCTGGTTGATCGAGATCCCTCGGTCGGTATCTTGAAGCAGATGCTCAAAAATCTCGTCCATCGTTCCTTCTTTCGTATGCGGTGGAAGCCCACGATTCCGGGTTTTAGGGCTCGTGGCTTTGTTAACTCGAACGCTACCGCCCCGATGGGCGAGAACGTTGCGCAACATCCGCGAGTGCGCAAATTGCAATGCGGAACGGTTTGTCCCGAGGCGTTTTGAGAGCGGATCCGTCTCGTTCCCGGCAATGTTGCGCAACGTCTGCTCGGTATGGATTTCTACACTTGAGCTGTCCAAAAGGGATTCGGTTCTTGAATGAGGGATGAACGATGAGCGGGAACTCCTATTACGATGACGATATGTCTGAAGAGGACTACGAGCGGGTTATGGAGCATATGTACGAGCTTGAGTGCGAGCTCGAGGAGCCTCATGACGCTCGCACCGACCAGTTGATTCGCGAGGAGCTCGAGGATCTTTCGAGTGCCATGTTGTTTGAGCCGGTGGTCAAAAACGGTGAGTACCTTGGTGAGCGCGACCATGTGCCCGGGTATTGGACGGATCGTCGAGATTTGGAGTCCGAGTCTTCAGGCGCTTCGAGCGATGTCGACGAGGTGGAAAAGGATGAGCCGCTGTCTCTTATACACATCTCCGAGCCCACGAGACCGATCAGTATCTCG
>CABSNX010000044.1 GCA_902479205.1 uncultured Collinsella sp.
CTCATCCTACGCTGAAGCGGGATGAGATTCCCTTCGCAGTGGCGCTCGGCCCTAGTGCTTCTTCTTGCTCTTCTTCTCTTTTGTTGGTAATGATGCTGCTCGGACTGTTCTGCCTGAGTGGCCCTTCTTGGGCCGAGGCTGCCTTTCCTGAAGGTGAGCCTCAGCAGTCTTATACGGGCAGCCTGCTGATAACTGCTAAGGAGGGCGATGCCGACTCTCAGTCTGGGGTAAATCCCCTTGCCACTTTTGAGGGGGACGGCGGAACGGTCAAGCTTGACCATATTGGTAGCGGGATTTTGAGGTGGCAAGTTCTTCCGGACAAAATTGCGAACGATCCCTTCTCTTTTGCTGAAACGATATATCTATACAAGGTTGTGAGCGGAAAACAAAAATACGTCGATTGCTATCCGACAAACGGGTCTAGAATTGCATTCACCGGCATTTCGGGGCAGATTGATACACATGTACGAAAGGGAACCTATGTGGTGCGTTGGGTTGGAGCTGCTGCAGGCCCGATATGGATTGCGGTCTTACGCCCCGATGTCCAAATAGGTTTCTCTCACTAGACGGGAAGTTGCTCATGGACGCCATATATGACGGAGATGACTGGGTCGATCATTATACTTGGCGCCTGGTCGGCTCGGATGACAATGGGGATGTGGTGTTTGATGGACTATGTCCAAAGCATCTCCATCCTTTTGTCTCGTCGTTAATTGAGAGTTCCGCTCGTGTTGCCCCCTACAGCTCGGCATCGCTTCATGATACGGACGTTTTGAAGACCATAAGGGAATCAATTGACGAGGGCACGATGAGCGGCCCGCTGTTTTCTCGGCTTGTGGGGCTAGATGAGATTGGCTCGAAACGACTGCTTGCGGGCGAAAAGGTAGAACTCACTTATCGGTCGATGATTTCAATCCTGCGGCTAGCCGATGTTCTTCGCAAATAAATGAGGCTTCCATGGCCATGTGGCAGCTTGTCTCACCGATGGGTGGGAGCCGAGTACTTGTCTGACGATTTACCTGGCCTCGGCGTAGTCCTGGACGGGATCCGCCGGATCATCGCAATCCTCGACGAGATATTTCAAAGCAGCACCTTCTTAAACGGTGAACGTGACGGCGGCCCTCCCTGAATTCTATAAAATCAAGTCCTGACGTGGGCGGCGAATTGGCGGAGTTCCTCATCGCCCATATCGTCGAAGTGCGGCAGCTCCGCCAGCGCGGCCCTCTGCTCCATCAGGTACCTGCCGCTCGGAGACTTGCGAATCGTCTCCAAGATGACCTCGGGGGCGAGAGCTGGGAAATCCACGCCCTTGGGAGCGACCGAAGAGATGGATTCATCTGCCCCTCCCATGCATAGGGACCGCATTCAGGGCATCGACTGCATCCGGCCTTTCGCATTCGCCGCACAGCTCTCCGGTCCTGCCAAGACGACGGGTTTCCCATCTATGGCAAAACGATCGCACTTATATATATGTGCATTCCCGGATCGGGAATATGTTTCGGCATACGCCGCCACAGGGCTACATCCGTAGCGCACTACATCGCTACACGGCTACACGCCTACGAGGCTACACGCCGCCGCCCGGCCGAACGGCGGAAGGGTCGCCCACGGGCGCCCTCGGGCCATGCTCCCATTTTTGAGAGAGCTGCCGTCGGGGTTTCCCGAAATCCGTCTGCATCTGCAGGCCTTTTTTCGAAATCGGGCGGCGCGGCGGAAAATCCCCGGGTTGAACCGCGGGGCCTCATCCACAATCGCGCAGACGCATTATGCAATCGTAAAAAAGAAGGGCACGGGCGTCCGCGTTCGCGGAAACCCGTGCCGCGTTTGCGTAACCGGGAAGACCGGGTAGAATCTATCTAAACGCTATTCCACATTCCCGTACTTGCACTACGGATTTGGGAAAGCGCATGTCTCAGCCTCTACTCGACCACGGTCGCCTCGGTCGGGATGGCCCCCAGCACTGCCGCGTACTCGGTGGGGTAGAGGCGGCTGATGGTCTGAACGTCGCGGATGAGGACGTTGCGGTCGTCGGGCTCGGTGATGCCGTAGCCGAACGCCTCGAGCGTCTCGATCGCCTCGCGGATCTTCTGCTGGAACATGGGGCCGGGGTCCACCCTCAGGCCGAGATAGCCGCGCCACAGGCTCGGCGACACGCGCAGCATGTTCTGGATCTTGGACATCGGCTCGATGTCGGCGTAGACGTTGAGCGTGACCATGGCGTCCTTGTGCCCCAGGATCGACTGCAGCGCCTTGATGTCGCCGCCGTGGCGGATCCACTGCGTCGCAAAGGTGTGGCGCAGGCCGTGGAACGTTATCAGCTCGTCGTTGGTGCCCATGAGGCCGTTGGTCTCCGAGAACGTCTTGAACGCCCTGCGGATGTAGCTGGTGGTGGCGAAGGAGCCGTCCGGCCGCGACACGACGTAGCTGTCCGCGAGGTCGCGCAGGCCGAGGGTCGACGCCTCCCGGAGCCTCTGCGAATCGATCTCGTGGATCTCCTTCAGGAAGGGGAGCAGGCCCACCGGGTCGATGGGGATCGTCCTCAGGTCGTGGTTCTTGGTGTCCTTGATGAAGGAGCCCCTGTCCTTGACGTAGGCCACGGAGTGCCTGACCGTGATGAGCCCCGACTCGAAGTCGACGTCGCACCAGCGCAGGCCGCAGACCTCGCCGATGCGCATCCCGGTGTGCAGGGCGAGCACGACCGCCCGCCTGAAGGTCGAGTCCGACATCATCGAGGTCACCGAGTTGAGCTTCGGCACGAGGTCGGAGCGCAGCGCGTTCCTGGGCCTGGCGATGACCCTGGGCGCGAGGGCGCCGTCGAACGGGTTCCTCCCGATCGTGTCGTTGCTCCTCTTCAGCAGGACGGCGTAGAGCCGCTTGCCGAGCTTGAAGGACTTGTTGAGCGTGTCGGGCGCCGTGCCCAGGGCGATCCTGCGCCTCGACCACGCGTTGACGTCGTCGGTCGTCACCTCGTTGACGGGGACGAGGCCGAGCTCGTCGCGCTCGATGTGCAGGGCGCTGTAGTGGTAGTCGTCGCGGGTCGTCGGGGTGATCCTGTTCATCTCCAGGCAGAAGTCGATGAACTTCTCGAGCGCCTCGGAGAGCGGCAGCGCGGCGTAGTCGTCCCGCTGTTCGGCGGGAAGCCCGGTGCCGACAGCGGTCCTCGTCTTCTCGGCCTCGGCGAGCTCCAGCTCGACCTCCGACCTGAATTCCGCGAGGACGCGCATCGCCGCCGCCTTTCCCCGCGTGCTCTGCTTCAGGCAGGGCACGCCGGTGTTCTTGGTCCTCTGGACCTTCTTCCCGGTCATCTCGTCGGCCACCGTCACGACGGCCTGCCATTTGCCTTTGTTCTTCCTCACGCCGCCGGCTCCGCATACGCGTAAGGTTTTATTGCTGCATTTCTCGTTTTGCATGTCTGCTCCTAAATCCGCAGCTGATTAGAAACAGGCGGGCCCACCTGTGGGAACCCGGAACGGCGACGATTCGGGGCTCCTACCCCCGTTGATTAAATCACCGGCTGCACCGCGCTCCTCGAAGCCGATAATATGCTATCTGGACAGACCGCGCTGAGCTGGTAAAATTTACTTATGCGGAAATGCGCTACTTGCGCTATTTGAGCGTGTTTTAACAAAATAAGCACAGGTCAGGGTCATTCTGACCCCGCTGGGGGTCAAGGGGTCGCTGGTTCGAATCCAGTCGTCCCGACCAGAAGTTTGCAGGTCAGGCACTTTGTGTCTGACCTTTTTTGTTTAATAACCAATTGCTTTAAGCAACGAAGAATCAACGACCAACCGTCCTCCACATGTCTGGACTCTCTATGCTCGCGCTGGATAGACATCGCCAGAACGGGTATAGTATCGAAAGTTTTGTCGTTTACCAGCGGGGGAGTCCTGTGGGCATCAAAAAGAAGATCAAAAAGGAGCTTATCGGCACCTCCGATTACCCGTCGAATAAGATCTTCACGATCTCCAATTTCATTACCTTCACGCGCTTGATCCTCACGCTGGTCTTCCTGTACCTGTTTGTGACGGACAACAACCGTGTCATCGCCATCGTGATCTATGCCATCGCCGCCTCCACCGACTGGATGGACGGCCAGATTGCCCGCATGACCAAAACGGTCTCGTGGCTCGGCAAGGTTATGGATCCCATCTGCGACCGTGCGCTGCTATTTACCGGCGTACTGGGCCTGGTGGTCCGCGGCGAGCTTCCCATCTGGGTCTGCGTGCTCATCATTGGTCGCGATATCTACCTTGGTATCGGCACGCTCATCGTGCGCCACTATCACCGCCGCCCCATCGACGTCGTCTTTCCCGGCAAGATTGCGACGGCGCTGCTCATGACCGGCTTCTCGCTCATGCTGTTGGGCTTTCCCACTGTGGATGGCTGGCATCTGTTGCCCGCCACGTTCACGGCATTCCCGGGCCTCAACGGCAGCCCGGTACCACTTGGCATCTTCTTTGTGTACGGCGGCGTCATCTTCTCCATGCTCACCGCTGTCATCTATTCCATTAAAGGTGGAGCGGCCATTAAACAGGCAGTCGCGCATCCCGAGGACAAAGACATCGACTTTCTTAACCCCGAAATCGAAGACTAAGTCGTTGGGGTATGATTACGTACAGTTCATTCTTTGCGGCATGTCCGCGTTAAGTTAGGGGTTGTCATGGACAACATGGTTAACAATATGCCTCAGAACAATAAGGCCTCAGACGCCACCTGCGTTTTCCGCGTTCCTTCGAGCGATGTCACCGTTCCCGACCTCATGGCCAACGTGCACATCACCGCGCCCGTGTTGTCTATCGTCAAGGGCCCGCAAACCGGCGCCGCCTTTGAGCTCGAGGATAATGTGACCACCATCGGCCGCGATTCTGCCAACGGCATCTTCCTCAACGACATGACCGTGTCGCGTAGCCACGCGCGCATTATTCGCGAGGGTCTGGGTGCCCGCATCGAGGACCTGGGCTCGCTCAACGGTACGTGGGTTGACGGCGCTATCGTCAACGGCGCACCGCTGCACGACGGCTCTTCCGTCCAGATCGGTACGTTTACGCTCATCTATCACGAGAGCACGCCGGAGCGCATCGAAACCGGTGAGTAGGGCATGGCCGAACGCAACTATCTGAGTATCGGCCAGGTCGTCAATCTACTTCGAGGCGCATACCCCGATCTTTCGAACTCAAAAATTAGATTTCTCGAAGATGAGGGGCTCATCACCCCTCATCGCACGCCTAAGGGCTATCGTCAGTACTCCAAAGAGGACGTTGACCGCCTGGAGGTCATTCTGCACCTCCAGAAGACTCGCTACATGCCGCTCAACGTGATCAAGCAGCGCCTGGAAAACGCCACGGACCTGTCTACGCTCGCCTACGAGGTGGGTCTGCTGTCCGATGTTCCGCTCAAGACGGAACCCAAGGAGACCAAGCAAAAGCTGCATCCCATCGAGACCATTCCCGATATGCTCGGCGTCGAGATCTCGTTTATCCGCTCCCTTGCCGAAAACGACCTCATTCGCATCATCAAGAGTCCGCAGAACCGCGAGCTTGTTGATGGCCGCGATTTCCCGATCATCCGCTATTGCTCCGAGCTTTCGCGCTTCCATATCGAGCCGCGCAACCTGCGCCAGTACGTATCGTCCGCAAACCGCGAGTCCTCGATGTTTGAGCAGGTGCTCGTAAGCATGCTCGGTATGGATACTTCCGACGACGAGCGCGATGCCAAGCTCGAGCGCGCATTTAAGAAACTGCATGACCTCACCGAGGGCGTCCATACCGCTCTGCTCAAGAACCGCGTATTTGAGTCACTCAACGCCGTGGTGGAGGATGCCGATATCGATGCCCTCGACGAGGAGATCGCACGCTCCGAGTCAACCAAGGCCAAAAGCGAAGAGGCATCTACCTCCGCGGTCCCCGTGCGTGAGGAATCCCTCGTGCAGCCGCTCAAAGTTATTGCCCCCTCGCACGCCGCCACCGCCAGCGCGAACAAATAGACGCTGCCGCAAACAATCCTCCCCTGAAAGGTCATGCCATGTACGACTTCGAATCTCACATCGTCGACATCCCCGACTATCCCGAGCCCGGAGTCGTCTTTAAGGACATCACGCCGCTCTTTGGTAATCCCGAGGCGCTAAAGGCCATGGTTGATGCCCTGGCCGAGCATTTTGCCGGCATGGGCATCACCAAGGTCGTGGGTCCCGAGGCTCGCGGCTTTATGGTCGGCGTGCCCGTGGCCGTCGCCCTGGGCGCTGGCTTTGTGCCCGCACGCAAGCCGGGCAAGCTGCCACGCAAGACGGTAAGCGAGAGCTACGAGCTCGAATATGGCACCGACTCTATCGAGATCCACGCCGATGCCATTACCTCTAAAGATACCGTGTTGATTCTGGACGACTTGGTCGCGACGGGCGGAACCGTCGAGGCAACAGGTAAACTGGTGCGAGATATGGGCGCAAAGCTTGTGGGTTACGGTTGTATCCTCGAGCTTGCGTTTCTCAACCCGCGCAAGAAGCTCACGCCTTCCAACGAGGACGTCGAGCTCTTTAGCCTGGTAACGGTGGACTAGCCGCTACCCTTAGATACCGGAAAGGAAGCTCCATGCGCACAGCAAATACGCACAAAAACATGGCACGCTGCGCTGCTACGGCAACCCTCGCTTGTGTTTTGGGCCTGGGCCTCGCGGCTCCGGCCTATGCTGATACCGCATCCGACCTTGCCGCTGCTCGTACCAAACTCGAGCAGATCGGCACGCAGACCCAGCAAATTCATGAAGAACTCTCCGCACAGACGCAGGAGCTTGATCAGACTGCAGGCGAGATCACGCAAAAGCAGCAAGAGATTGCCGAGGGCCAGGCAAAGCTTTCGAGCTACGTTGCCGGTGAGTACAAGACCGGCGGTCTGAGTCTCCTTCAGGTTCTGACGGGCGTCGACGATCTGGGCGACATGCTCAACCGTCTGTTCTATTACGGCAAGGTTTCCGACAAGCAGGCCCAGACCATTCAGGATGTCAAGGACCTTAAGCAGCAGCTCACCGATAGGCAGGCCGAGCAGGAGAAGAACGTCGCCGCCACGCAGAAGAAGGTTGACGAGCTCAATGCCCAGCAGGCCGAGGCTCAGAGTGTCGTGAACTCCCTGGATTCACAGCTGCAGGCCGAGCTTGCTGCCGAGGCCGAGGCCAACGCCGCGCTGCAGGCGGGTATCAACGCCAGCACTGCCGAAAAGGCCACGGTGAGCAACGACACCGCCGGTACGACCGAGAACACCCCCGCGCCCGCTCCTGCTCCCACGCCGCAGCCTTCGACGCCCACTCCGGCTCCCACGCCGCAACCCTCGACGCCCGCCCCGGCGCCGACCCCTTCCGCACCGAGCCAGTCCGTTGATGGCGGCTCCGTTGTTTCGCGCGCCTACAGCAAGCTTGGTTGCGCTTATTCCTGGGGCGGTATTGGACCGGACAGCTTTGACTGCTCCGGTTTTGTAAGCTACTGTCTCACGGGCCGCTACTGCCGTCTGGGCACCACCGGCACTTTCATGGGCTGGACCCGCGTGTCCGACCCGCAACCCGGCGATGTCGTGGTTAACTCCTACCATACTGGCATCTATATCGGTAATGGCCAGATGATCCATGCTTCCGACTACAAGACGGGCGTTATCATCAGCTCCGTTGCCGCTGGCATGAACAACAACTACATTTTCGTGCGCTACTAAGTCACTCTGTATAGCAAACGAATGTGAACCTCGTGGCCTTTAGGCTGCGAGGTTCATTTATTTGCGACCATGCTCCATACATGATCCCAATGAGCTAGTTTTCAATACTAGATGCACGTTTCATAGGTAAGCAAGATGGCTATAATAAATAAGAAACATTTAGAAAGGACCCTCTATGAGCTGGGCACTTATCTCCGATTCGAGCTGCAACCTCCGCGATTGGCAACCGACCGCGCCCCATACCACCTTTGCATTTGCACCCCTCAAAATTCGAGTGGGGGAGCGCGAGTTCGTCGATGACCTCACGCTCGATGTTCACGAACTCAATTGCGCCGTGCAGGCGGAGTCGAGCGCTTCTTCGAGCGCCTGTCCGAGCGTAGGCGAGTGGACCGAACTCTTTAGGCTTGCCGACAAGACAATTTGCATGCCCATCTCCGAGGGCGTCTCGGGAAGCTACAATGCCGCCGCCACGGCACGCGATTTGGTTCTTGCCGAGGATCCGAACCGTCAGATTCATCTGGTCAATTCTCGCGCAGCCGGCGGCAAAATGGACCTGATCTTCCTGCTGTTCGACCGCTATCTCGCAAGCAATCCCAACGTCTCTTTTGAGGAAGCCTGCGGCTATTTTGATGAGCTGGAACAGAACAGCAAGATCCTCTTTAGTCTATGCAATTACGAAAATCTCTCCAAGGCCGGACGTATCCCCAAGGCGGCCGGCGTCATCGCCAATAAACTCAACATTCGAATTTTAGGCACAGCAAGCGAAGCGGGGGAGATCAAACTCGTCGGTCACACCCGTGGCGCAAAGAAGATGCTTGGCAAGATTGTCGACACCATGGAGGCCGAGGGCTTTACCGGCGGCGAGGTCGTTATCGATCATGTCGAGAATGAGGCGGGCGCCCAGGCACTTGCGAGCCGCATTGTGGAGCATTGGCCCGGCTCCAAGACCATCATCATGCCCTGTAATGGACTGGATTCATACTATGCCGAGATGCACGGGCTCATTATCGGCTACGGCATGGGCGTGGCTTCGGGCCGATAATGTCCAACTAAACAAAAACACGGGCGGGACAAAGTGTCTGATGGCTCTTTGTCCCGCCCGTCTTGTACGTCGGCCAGCTATTTAAACCCATTGAACTTTAGATAGCTCATTAGATACGCCTTCGATACAAAAGACGAAACCGCACTGCGCACGAGCAGTGACTCGCGCGTGACCTGATGAGCCGTATCGGGTACAGGAACCTGCTCAATGGAAAAAGCCGCACGAATCGATGCCTCGAGCTGATCAATCACATAATCAAAGGCGGTCGGTGCATCATAGCTCAGGCGTTGAATGTTAAAGAGCGCCTGAACCGCAGCGATGGGCAGCACCTGCTTAAAGATACAAATGGAGATGAGACGCGCAATCTGCTCGCGACCATATTGCTTTTTAACCGGGGCGGGAACGAGGCCGACCTTTACGTAGTTATTGATCATCGATGGTGTAATGACGGGCTGCTCCACACAAATCGAAAGCGACTCCATCCACAGCTCGATGTACTCAATGACCTGGTCACGGTAGAGCGTTACATTCGGCAACTGCTCATAGCGCGGCAAGCTGAGCGTATTGAGTTTGCGGACTATATCAGACTGGATAAATGCATCAGGTAGCACCGTGGGCTGAATATCCTCTGGGCTAATGCTAACCGACGTATCGGACATAGGAATGACATGTTTAACGTGATTCATATGGTGCCTCCGTTCGTTTTCAATATTGTATTCTAGATTATCTAGTTTTGCATACCACAATGAACGGTATGATCGTCGGCTTTGGTTGGGGTCAGACTGCAGGATAGCTGGCTCGTGTTTTGCGCAACAAAACATCCCGCGACAACATTGCCTTAAGCTCGTTGTGCGGGACGTTTTGGTGATAGAACAACCTTACATAAGATATATTATCGTACTTATCCGCGTAAGAAAGCGTATGCACTGGTAGCCGCTATGGCTCCGTCCGAAACAGCGGTCACAACTTGACGTAAACGCTTGGAACGGAGATCGCCGGCAGCAAATAAGCCAGGCGTGCGGGTGGCCATCGATTCGTCGGTCACAATACCGCCGTCGGGCGCCAGATCTACCAGATGCTCTACAAGCTCAGTATGGGGCTGCGTGCCAGCAAAGACAAAGATACCAAACGAGCCAGGATCGAAGGACTCGGAATAGGTGCCACCGGTAGCGTTGTCCTTAAAGGTGATAGTCGTGGGCATGGTCTCGCCTGATAGTTCCACAATACTAGTTTGGTACCTAACTGAAATATTATCTTTTGCGAGCACCTTTTGAACCACGCCATCGGGGGCACGGAACTGGTCGCGGCGCAAGACGATGGTCACGCTGCTGGCGATTTCTGACAAGAACAGGGCTTCCTCGCAGGCAGCATTACCGCCACCGATGACAAAGACCTGCTTGCCGCGAAAGAACATGCCGTCGCACGTCGCGCAATACGAAACGCCACGACCGCGATACGTATCCTCGCCAACAAAACCAGCAGATCGTGGCGTGGCGCCCATACAAGCGATAACGCTCGAGGCCACCGTATCGCCCGCATCATGATGTACCGTAAACAGCGCTGTATCAGCATCATAATCGATGCCCGTCACCATGCTCCATGTAACCTGCGCTCCCAGGCCCTCTGCATGTTGCTGAAAACGCTCGCCAAGCTCGGCACCGCTCAAGAGCGGAATGCCCGGATAGTTCTCGACCTCATTGGTTGTGGCGATCTGTCCTCCCGACATGCCCTGTTCGACCACAGTCGTCGTTAGGTTGGCGCGCGCCGCGTAAATGGCTGCAGCATAGCCCGCGGGGCCGCCGCCGATAATAGCAACATCGATCGGCTGATGAGTAGTCATGAAGAGACCTCCTGTCGAAAGATTGGCGTTCTTTGCGCTCATACCCAAATTTATGCGAACGTGACACTCATGCACTACAATGATTCTCTGTGAAACAAAGCTGAAGGGGAGATATCGATGGATCAGACGCAGACGAGCGACGACGCTCCCCTGCTCACGCACAGCACTCCCCAATCGGAACAAACCACGCTCTTGGCTCAGCAAAAACCTCTCGTGACTATCGTGCACGCCTCGGTCGGCTCGGGCCACAAGGCCGCCGCACATGCGATTGCGCAGGCATTCGACCTCATCCGCGGCACCAATGGCATCCCCGAGGATGTTGAGATTGAAGTGCTCGATATCCTTGATTTTGGACGCATAAAATTCGACGGCAACAAAACGGCCGCCTCGTTTACCGGCGCCACGCGGCCAATTTATGACTTGACCTGGCGTTATACCCTTACCGGACACCTGCTTTGGGGCGGTGGCACGGCATGGTCGCGCATCATGTTCCCCGCATTTAACGAATACGTTCGAACTCGCAGGCCCATTGCCGTGGTAGCCACACATATCACGGCAGCCAACGTCGCCGTCGGCGCGCGCGTCATTACGGGCATCGACTATCCCGTCATTTGCGTACCGACCGATTACGAGGTCGAGGGTTGGTGGCCCCATAAGGACACCGACCTATTCTGCGTGGCAAACGAGTTTATGGCCGAGACACTTCGCCCCCGTAAGGTTCCCGAGGCAAAGATCCGCATTACGGGCATCCCCATTCGCGCCGGGTTCGACACGGACTACAATCGCGAGGAAGAACTCGAGAAGTTCAATCTCCCCACCGACAAGACCATTGTGTTGGTGATGGCAGGCGCCAGTTTGCCTCAACCGTACGTTCGTTTTCGCGCAGAGATGGACCTGTCTCTTATACACATCTCCGAGCCCACGAGACCGATCAGTA
>CABSNX010000045.1 GCA_902479205.1 uncultured Collinsella sp.
GGCAGCGTCAGATGTGTATAAGAGACAGGGTGAGGTAGGCGATCTTGGAGCGTATGTCTGCAAGCGGCGTGGCAAACGTGGCCGAACCGGTCGCAAGGGTCTGGTCGATAGCGTCGAGCAAGATGTCCGCGTCGTCTGCGGTGATGAGGCCACCGGCCGCAAACGTGTGCTCGCGATCGATGGTCCACGCGCTTTCTTCGGTTTCTTGGGCGCCTGCTGCGCGAACTTCCTTGATCGTGATTCCGCGTTCGAGGAGTTTTTCGCGATCGCGACGAAACTTGCGCTTGTCCGAGTCGATATTGCCCGACCCATAGCCAAGATCGGAATCCAGGACAATTTGCTCCGTGGTCAATGGCTCGGGAGAGCTGTTGAGGACAAAGAACAGATTGAGGATGCGCTGGGCGGTCTTGTCGAAACCGGGCCCCGGCGCCCCCTTTTTATTCGTTACGGTTGTATCGCTTGCCGTCATAGAATCCTCGCATGGGAAGGTGTCTGATGCCATGATTTTAGTCCGATATGGAGATTAGGCTATATCCTTGTCCGCTTGGGGCGTTAAGATGCCCAGAATTCGGCCGTTTGCGCCCGCTCGGGGTATACTTTCGACTATATACGGTTCTAATGTGCATACATTGGGCCTATTTGTCGGATTATGGATGTGGAGCGCATATGGCGAACACCCAGAACTATATTAACCACCTGTTGCAGAACACTGGCATCACGCCGGCGTGCAGCGAAGAAGAGCGCTTGGCTGCCGAAGATATCGCTCAAATTTTCCGCAACCACGGCTTTGATCCCGAGGTGCAGGAGTTTAATGCTCCCGCGCCGAGTAGGATGGCGTTTGCCGTTACGGGCATTTTGGCATTTGCCGGTGCCCTGCTTATGGGCATCGGTGGTGGTATCGGCTTAGTCGGCACCCTGTTGGCCATTGTCGGAGCCGTGCTCTATGTGCTCGAGCGAACCGGGCGCCCCGTGATCTCGCGCCTGGGCAAGACGGGCGTGAGCCAAAACGTCATCGCCTACCACAAGGCGTCGGGCCCGCTTGCCTCTCCGCGCAATCGCCCGGTTGTCGTCGTCGCGCACTATGACTCCCCGCGCGCCGAACTGCTCGCTCGCGAGCCCTATGCGCCGTATCGAGCGCTGATCGCCAAGTTGCTCCCGATTGCTACGATTGCTCCCGCGGCTATTGCCATCCTGCGCATCTTGCCTCTTCCCGGTGTGCTGAAGGTCTTGCTGTGGATTGTCGCGATTCTTGCCTCTCTTGTGGCGCTCGCCAATGCCGCCAATATCATTTCCAATCGTTTTGTCCTTCCCTACACGTCCGGCTCGGTTTGCAACAAGTCCTCTGTTGCCGCCATGCTGGGTGTCATGGATAACGTCGCCCCCTATCAGGGTGAGAACGAGTTCCCCAACGATATTCCGTTTGACACGTATTTTGGCGAGCAGAAGCGTCGCGCCGAGGAGATGGCGCGCGCGGCAGCCGAGTACGCCGCGGCCCAGCAGCAAAATGATTACGGCAATACCATCGAGTACGAAGAGCCTGCCTATACCGAGGATGAATATGGCCAGCCGATCGCTCCCGAGGGTGAGCAGGGCGAGGCTTTTGATGAGCAAATCGATGGATTCGAAGGTGTTTCTGCCGACGAGACCCTGATTGGCGTCATCGCGCCCGAGTCCCAGGTCCAAGATATTCCGGCCGAGGAGCCCGTTGCAGACGAGTCCACTGCCGAGTCGGCAGAGGAGCCTGCCGCGGCCGAGCAGGCCGAGCCCGAGCCCAAGCTTTATCGCAATGCCGCCGGCAACATCCGGTTTGGCTCGGATGCCATCCGTGCCCTGGGAATGCTTCCCGAGTCCTGTACGCTCGATTACGAAGAGGGCGAGGAGCCGACGTTCGAGCCCGCGCCCCAGCCCGATCCGGTCGTGGCTGCGCAGCCCGATGAGGCCAATGCCATCGAGACGGAAGCCGATGCGGAGACTGCTATCGATCCCGCAGCCGGTCTGGACGTCATGGCGCCTGCCCCGGTGCCCGAGGAGCTCGATAATACCGAGGACGACTACGATGCGTATCCGCAGCGTGTGTCCTATGAGAGCGACACCGATTTTTCTGCCGAGCTTCCGGTGACGACGCCCCATGCCGATATCGCTTCCGCGTTTTCTTCGATCGGTGCCAGCGCCTCCCATTTCTTTAAGGGGGCATTCGAAAAGGGCAAGAAACTCGTTGACGACTTTGAGGAAAAGCGTGCTGCTGCCCGCGAGGCAGCCGAGCGCGAGGCTGCAGCCCAGCAACAGGCGGCCGAGCGCGAGCACGCGGCACAGGAATTTGAGCAAAACGACGCCGAGCAGCCGGTATCCGTTGATGTTGCCGACGCCACGACGTCTTTCGAGGCGCCGCAGCCTTCGCCTGCGGATGTTGCCGGGGAGACGGCGACTTTCGAAACCCAGCAGCCGGTCGACAGCACTGTGTCGTTTGATGCCACGATGACGTTTGAGAAGCAGGGCACCGCTATCGCCGAGCCCCTTTCCGCTCCTGTCGAGGACGAGCCCGCTGCGCCTGATACGGTCGAGGATCAATCTGCGGCGGAACAGGTCGCTGCGGACAGCTCCGAGCAAGAGCCTGAGCCCGTGGCCCCCGAAGCTCCGCAGGCGGATGAGTCGAGGCCCTACTCTACGCAGATCTTCACCATGCCCGCGCCGAGTGATCCCGGCGCCACGGTTGCCAATGCTGCTCCGTCGCAGGCCGAGACGGTCGATGCTCTGATGGCTCAGATCTCGTCTCAGGCGTCGCCGCGCCCGAACATGAACGTTCCCGACCCGGCATCCGCGCCGGCTCCCATGCCCTCTGCGTCTCCGCTGGCCTCGGTCCCCGATCCCTCGATGCCTTCGATGCAGCAGGCCAATGTCGCCTCGCGCACCTCGCTGTTCGACCTTCCCGACCCTTCGGCTCAGGTCAACGATCCCTTCGCGACGGCACAGGGTCCCGAGCCCACATCGGCTCCGGTTGTTCCCCCCATGCCGGTCACCTCGGATGTTCAGCCGCTTGAGACTATCTCGGCTCCTGCCGCTTCGGCCGCCAAGCCGCAAAAGCGCGGCTTGGGCGGTCTGTTCGGTCGCAAAAAGAAGAACGAGCAGGGCAGTATGAGCGATTGGCTTGGCGTCGAGGATGATTACGACGCCAAGAAGTCTGGTCGCGGTATTGGCTCGTGGGATAACTTTGAGGATGACGACGACGGCTGGAAGGGCGGTGCCACGTCTTCTGATGGAGCTTCCGCCGAGGATATGCTCGCTGCCGTTGCCTCCATGGGCGATGACGAGCTGCTTGGTCACGACATCTGGTTTGTGGCTACAGGCGCTTCCGATTGTGACGGCGCCGGCATGAAGGCGTTCCTGGCCGCACATCGCGACAAGCTCCGCGGCGTGTTCTTTATCAACCTTGAGTCCATTGGTGCCGGCAGTCTTTCGGTCGTGACGGTCGAGGGCGAGCAGCAGTTGCTCAAGGGTGACCGACGCATCATGAATCTGGTCGATAAGGTGTGCAAGTCGTTCCATGTCGATTGCGGTGCATTTGAGATGCCCTATGCCAAGACCGACGCCTATGCTGCGCTCGAGGCAAGCCGACGCGCCCTTACCATTGCTGGCGTTGACGGTCCGCGTCTGGCGTGCGCTTACACCGAGGACGATCTGCCGCACAACGTCAATCCGACAAATATCGCTACGGTGTCCGAGGTCGTGACCGAGGTCATTCGTCGTTCGTAGGTTGACCTCTAAGGAGTCTGCGTGTTTTCGTACATCAAGCGCCACTGGCCCATCTATCTCATCTTGGCCCTGATCGCCATTGCTCTTGGTTTCGGGGCCGCATATATCGTGGGTGTTAAAGGCTCAACGCCTGCGTCCACGATTAACGAAGAGGTGGAGCACGAGCAGAGTTTGGGAGCCGATGGCATCTCCGAGTCCGATCAGGCGCTCATCGACGGTGGGTCTGCATCTGGGGAATAGCCATTTCGCCACGAACGAAAAAGAGGCGAGCCGGGAGACGGGCTCGCCTCTTTTTTATTACGTTAGTGACGTTTCGATGCCAGCTTTAGATGGGCAAACCAGATTGCCGCGGCGCCGGAGGTCATGAAGGCAGTGAGGCAGGCGGCGATGGGAAGAGAGCCCGTTGCTGGTAAATCTTGCGGCATGGTGCATCGCTGGATGACGCGATCCTCGTCATGTGATTCAAGGTTGCTACCGCCGCCATTGCGACAGAGGTCAACGCGAGCGCTGTTGGCGAGTGCGGTCTGAGGCGTGTAAGACGACGCGGCCTGCATATGGATGACGGCACCGTGAATATCCGAGTCAAGGACGGCGCTCACATCATCAAGGTCGTCATGTTCGTCTTTGAGGTCCTCGCGGGCCCAAGATTCTGCAGCGTCTCTTGTCGTGAAGTCGGCCGATACGGCCCCATACTCAAGACGAATGCCCGTGATGCCGGTGTCGTCCAAAAGAGCGAGCTCTTTTGCCTCGAGGGTGACTGATTCCGTTGTTGGAATATTTGCTTTCCAAAGATGCCAATCGTCGTAATCGACCATGCGCAAATCGTCACCTAGGAGCTTTTTGACCTCGTCCGTTTTGAGCCAGGGGTTGTCATGCCCGTCGCTGAGCGTTGCATTGGCCTGTTCGCCCGTATCGATACTTCCCACTGGAGACGTTCGGTACCACACGTTGCAAAGACCGTCGATGTCCCCAGCCGCGACAGGGGTTTCGATGGCGATGAACCTGGCAGTGCCATCTTTGGCGCATTCGAGATCGTCGGTGATGGTGAATTCATCAACCCAGGTATTCGACTCATTTTTAGCATCGAGCGTATAAGAGAAGGAACCGTTCGTATCAGATTGTGCCACGGCCCGGTTTTTGCCATCGCCGTTAGCGACGAGGCCCTTACCGATAGGGCGGGCGATCTCTTGCCGCTTGTCGACTCTGCCCTCAATCTCGATGGGTGTGTCCTTCATGGTTACCGTCTGCACTTCTCCTGTGGCCTTAATTTCAAACGTCATGTCTTCGGCAAGGTCGTAAGTGCGCGGGGACATCACTTCGCGCAGGGTGTAGGTGCCGGGCAAAAGATGCTCGATGCGATGCGGTTTGTCGGAGGAGGTCCAAGCGTCAATTTCGGTTCCGTCGGCACCGTGGAGGGAGAGCCGAGCGCCATCCACTTCTTGTTTGCCGGTCAGATCGACTTTGGAGATGTCGATTTCGGTGTAGTCGTTAGAGATATCGAGGTGCGCTTTGACCGTGGGTGTTTCCTGGTCGGCATACGACAGCTCGACGGTGTGGGCGCTTTGGTCGAGCAGGTATCCTTCGGGTGACTGTACCTCAATAACCTCATAGATGGCAGTTCCGCACCCCAGCGAAAGATGATTTGCGCACGCAAATCCCCGCTCGTCGGTCGTGATGGTGGTGACGGTTTCACCGTCTAGGGCAACAATGCTGCCGTCGGGGCGCACGATATCGCCCGCGGCGCGGATATCAAAAACAGCGCCGGCAAGGGCGTGTCCGTCTACGATATCGTTCTTAACGATCTCGATGCTTCCCGTTGCCGCGTCGTCGTAAAACGAGGCGACCGCGATGGGCGTTAAGTTCATGTCGGCGGGAATCGCTATCTCCAGATCTTCTCCAACAAGATACGGTTCCTTGGCGGAGGTCTCTCGTATGTAATACGTGCCCGGGTTAAGCGATTCGGGCAGGGTGACGGTGCCGGTTTCATCGGTCGTAAAGGTGGTCATAACGGTATGGGCGGGATGCCAGGATGTTTGCGAAATGGGCTCACGGTTGCCATTGAGCAGCTGAAAGGTGAACCCGGCGCGTGGCACGGCGTTGCCGGTCTGAGCATCGCGCTTCACGAGTTGAAGATGTGTCGACAGGGCGTGGTTGTCTACGATGTACTGAAGTTCTGCGCCGTCCGAGATCTGCTCTGCCGTGATAGTCCATTCCCCTGCCTGCTTAAAACCGTCGGGCACAGTGTCGACAACCTCACGAATGGTGTAGCCGGCACGGTCATACGGTATGGTTCCGCTGACGCCATCGGGGCGCTCTCCTGCGCCAAACCATGCTCCAGCCTGGTCTTTGGTCGATGCGAAGCCGTAGATATTGGTGGTCAGCGTTCCAACAACCTGCTGCGAAGTGTTGCTTACCACTTCAAAGGCCACGCCTTCCGCCGGCTGCTCTATACCAGACCCATCGCTATTGCCGTAGTCCTTGAACTTTGAAATCTCGAGGTCAAAAGCGATGGGGATGTTGGGGATGCGACGCTCGAGTTCAACGACGCCCGCGTCTCCGGGCTGGTCGGCACCGATAGTGTAGCTCCAGGTTTCATCGGAGGGCAGATAGCCCTCGGGAGCTCTCGACTCATAGATGGTAAAGGTGCCCAGGGGGATGTCGGTAAGTGTTGCCCGGCCGTCCTCATCCGTCGTGAGGGTGCGCGTCCAGCCCGGGGTAGACTGTGAGACGCAGGTGAACTCAGCGCCGGCAAGTGACGCGCCGACTTGAGGGCCTGCCCCTGTCGCGGCATCGACCTTTGCGATGCGCAGGGTGACGGTACCGGGCTGCTCATCGATGACGACATTTCCGCCGTCATTGCCGGTGGAAAAGGCGATGCGGTCACTCCTGGGGATATAGCCCGTCGGAGCTTTGGTTTCGACCAGATAATATGCGGTGTTGGGCAAAAGTGTCGCCTGTGCGCGACCACTGCTGTCCATCTGGATGCTGCCGACACGCTTGTCGCCGACGCTCTCATAGATGTCGAACCTCGCTCCGTCGAGCCTGTAGGTATCGTTTTCGCTCGTGATGGCGGCGTTGGCTGACTGTTTTTGGAAGGATGCGGAGACGGCCGGGAGCACGTAGAGCATGTCTTGACGCTTGCTGCCGCCCGACACAGTTCCCAAATAGCGCCGCGCGCGATGCGGTGCGGCTTTAATGCTTCCCGACTTGGCGCTGTCGTGGAGCCAGCGCGCTGCGGCAACGACCTCATTGTCGCCGGAAAAGTTTCCGCTCTTTGTGATGCCCTGGGCGGTCGTATATGAGAACGATCCGTCGGTATGGGTGGTGCCGTTGAGCATCCAGACGGCAAGTTGGGTTGCGGCGCGTGCTCGATCGGGGGACAGGTTATGCCCGCCAAAGGATGTGGCGGTGGGGTAGCCATGGCAGATGATGGCCGCGAATTCGTCTTCGAGCCATACCCAGCCCTGATTGTAGGTGAGCCAGGGTCCGCCCGGTGTGCTGGGGCCAAATCGGTCCTGGTTCATGCAATAGGCAATCGAAGAATCCTGTGCCTCGTATTTGCCAACTCCAAAAGGACCGCATTCATTGCTGATAGTGCGGAATCCGAGCGATTCGTAACCGTCGACGGCGAGCGCGGCATCCGGTGCCATGCAGCCTAAAAGTAAAAAGAGGACTAGGAGCAGCGATCCTGCTGTGATTGCGCTGTGGACAGAGTGCGTGGGTGTGTTGGACATGGCTGCTCCTTATCCCTCGTGCGCCGCATGGGGAGGCCGCGGCGCGTAGGATGAGGCTACCCCCAAGGTTCATGCGGGTAAGTACCAGAACCTGACCAAATGCTTGCCCAAAATCTGACAAATGGCGCCTATGAAAGACAATGGAATAAATCTGCAGGTAAACAACGGTAAATAGAGGAACGTACAGGTCCCTATCTCCACAATTGGCCTGTTTTTAGGACGATTCTCCACAGCTAAAACAAGCATCGTCACCCTTGTATCGAACAAGACAACCGCGTTATACTATCCCCCACATATGCGGGCATCGCCAAGTGGTAAGGCATCAGCTTCCCAAGCTGACACTCGCGGGTTCGAGTCCCGTTGCCCGCTCCAAAAAAAAGTAAAAGCACGACACCGTTTCGGTGCCGTGCTTTTTTCAACAAAGCGCCGGGACTCGAACCCGACAGGGTGCGAGCGTTAAATAAACGCGAAGCGTTTATAGCGAGCAGGCAAGGGCGCCGATAGGCGACCGCAGCCGGTGCGTATTTGCGAAGCAAATACGCGGACGTCCCGTTGCCCGCTCCACCGAGCACGGGAGACACGGGGACGGCCAATTCAACAAAGTCTTCCCCTGCCGCTTCATGAGGCCGAGGGGCTCGCCTGAAGCCGGTGCGGATTTGCGAAGCAAATACGCGGACGTCCCCATGGCCGCTCTTGCGGCAAAATGTTAGGTTAATGCCTGCTGCCCATACTCGCACCCGCGCACGGTACAATGGTTGGGTTACGACCAACGTGCCAATAACCAAAAAGGAGCCGCTATGATCGATCGCTATACCCGCCCGGAGATGGGACATATCTTCTCCCTCGAGAACAAGTACGCCATTTGGCAGGAGATTGAGGTCCTGGCCTGCGAGGCTCAGGCGGAGCTCGGCAAGATCGGTATTTCCAAAGAAGAGACCCAGTGGATTCGCGACCACGCCAACTTTGAGAAGGCGAAGGTTGACGAGATCGAGGAGGTCACGCGCCACGATGTCATCGCCTTCCTGACCAACATGAAGGAATATATCGACGCCGACGTTCCCGAGGGCGAGCCCAAGCCTAGCCGCTGGGTCCACTACGGTATGACCAGCTCCGACCTGGGTGATACGGCTCTGTGCTATCAGCTTACTCAGGCGTGTGACCTGATTATCGAGGACGTTAAGAAGCTCGGTGCGATCTGCAAGCGTCGCGCCTTCGAGGAGCGCAATACGCTCTGCGCCGGCCGCACCCATGGCATCCATGCCGAGCCAATGACCTTCGGTATGAAGTTTGGCTCTTGGGCATGGGAGCTCAAGCGCGATCTCGATCGTCTTGAGGACGCCCGCAAGAACGTTGCCTTCGGTGCCATCTCCGGTGCCGTCGGCACCTACAGCTCCATCGAGCCGTTCGTCGAGGAGTACGTCTGCGAGCACCTGGGCCTGGTCCACGATCCGCTGTCCACGCAGGTCATCAGCCGCGACCATCACGCCTATCTCGCTGGCGTTCTCGCCACCACCGCGGCCACCTGCGAGCGCATCGCGACCGAGGTTCGCAATCTGCAGAAGACCGATACGCTTGAGGCCGAGGAGCCGTTCCGTAAGGGCCAAAAGGGCAGCTCCGCCATGCCGCACAAGCGCAACCCCATCACCATGGAGAAGGTTTGCGGTCTGTCGCGCGTCGTGAAGTCCAACGCCCAGGTCGCCTTCGATAACGTCGCCCTGTGGCACGAGCGTGACATTTCGCACTCCTCTGCCGAGCGCGTCGCCCAGGCCGATAGTTTCATTGCACTCGACCACATGTTCCAGTGCCTCATCCGCGTTATCGACGGCCTGCAGCTGTATCCCGCCCGCATGATGGCCAACCTCAACAAGACGCGCGGCCTCATCTTCTCCTCCAAGGTGCTGCTTGCCCTCGTCGATACGGGCATCACCCGCGAGGACGCCTACGCTATCGTGCAGGAAAACGCCATGGCCACCTGGCACGAGGTGCAGGATTGTGTCTCCGGTCCCACCTTTAAGGAGCGTCTCGAGGCCGATCCGCGCTGCACCGTCAGCCAGGAGAAGCTCGACGAGATCTTTGATCCGTGGGACTTCCTCACCCGTATCGACACGGTCTTCGATCGCCTGGAGCAGTTGAGCTTCGAGTAGGTTTGGGCATAACGTTAGCTTTTTAGGGCGCTTTGCTGGTAATGTGTGTTGCCGGCAAAGCGTCTCGTTGCATCTAGGGAAAGACGGGGACAATAGTCGTCTCGAATAACATTCTGAGAGGGGATCGCATGATTTCGTTTGATTACAAGCCTCAGGGCGTGTGTGCTCGCAATATCCACCTTGACCTTTCCGATGACGGCAGCAAAGTGCTGGGCGTCGAGTTTACCGGCGGCTGCGACGGCAATCTCAAGGCTATCTCCAAGCTGGTTGAGGGTGCTCCTGCCGATCGCGTAATCGAGGTTCTCGCCGGTAATACCTGCGGTATGAAAAAGACCTCCTGCGCCGACCAGCTTACCCGCGCTATCGAGGCCGCTCGCGCCGAGATCGCCTAATGGGTATCGCCGACCACATCAAGAACGGAATATCGCGCCGCGGCTTTGTGCTCGGTGGAGCTGCCGCGGGCGCTGCCACGGTACTTGCCGGATGCTCGAAAAAAACGGGCACCAGCGACGATGCCGCCGGCGAGCCGCAGGTTATCAAAGATGACTCAAAAATCGTCTCGATTACGGATGAGTACGAGGCTGTCGAAATCGACCTCGAGCCTGCAGCTTCATGGACATTGCCTTTGGGTACGCTGCTGTATTACTGCGACGGTGATTACGCCGCGGCGATGATGGCACCCGCATCGGCGCGGCATGCCAACACGCTCGGTGTGCTCAACCTGGGCGACGGTTCGCTCACGACACTCATCGAGGACCCCGTCGAAGGTGCGGGGTATTCGTTTTACGATGTCCGCGCCGGCGATGGCGTATTTGCTTGGATCGAGATGAACTTTGCGAACGCATCGTGGAAGCTCTATGCGCAAAATACGGCAGGTGCGTCGCTTGTCGGCGATGTGGTCGAGCTCGACCGAGGCGGCAAGGACTACGACCCGCCGCTGTTTACGGCGTTCGAATCGTCCGTCATTTGGTACAAGATGCCTGCTGCAGGCGGCAATAAGACGAGTCACGACTCGTATTGCTACCGCCGCTCGCTCGACGAGGCAAAGGCCGGGGCCATTTGGAAGTCAACGGGCCGCTTTGCATCCGCCCCGCGTGTGAGTGACGGCATCTTGACCATTTCCCCGCGTGTGCGCAACGACGAGGGCGTCTACTACGGCATGACGGCGATCGACCTGACGGACGGCAACAATACCAAGAGGGCTCAGCTGGTCCTTCCCTCATCGGTGTCTCCCTTCGAGGCCGTATATATGGGCGACACGTTTGTGTTCTCCATCGAGGCCACCTATAGCGGCGTGGGGAGCCTAGGCAACATGGGCACCTATATCGGTAACGAGAATGGGACGTTCCTATTCCTGTCGCGCGAGCCGCTTGCGTGTGCTGCCGGCAGAAAAGGCAAATATCTGGTTAAGGTTCAGGCATCGCATTTTCTGATCGATACCTCCGCCAAAACCTATGGTTCGCTGCTGTCGCCCGACCGCGCTCTCGAATATGGCGATTATCCAGCTACGGCGGGTAAATCGAATACGTTTTTAACCTATGCCACGGTGCGTAATAGCCAAGGAATTCCCGAGACGGTTACCGCCCGCCTGTTCTCTCTTTAGCGCGAGGGGTTAAAAGGGCGCCAACGGGGGAATAAACGCGTTGTAATTGTGAGTGCCGCCCGCCGAGCCGCCGCACTGTAGCGGTGCTCGGTGGGCATAGGTGCGTTAAAATGGGCTTGTTCTTAGCTAATTGAGACAGGGGGGCCGTGTTAT
>CABSNX010000046.1 GCA_902479205.1 uncultured Collinsella sp.
CTATTCGTCGGCAGCGTCAGATGTGTATAAGAGACAGCAATAACTGTATCGTACCGAGCGGACTCGGTAAAGATTTTATTCCTCTTTGGCAAGATCGAACGTCACCGTGATGCGATCGCGCGAAACGCGAATCTTAGGGTCGCCGCACAGATTAAGGTAATACCGGGCAGCGAGGTCGTTAAAGTCACGCTCGACCGCACGCGAAAACTGCGCCATATCATCCTTGGCGATGCGAAGACCTCGACGGTCCTTGGCAAGATCGACGGGAGCCGGCGCATGCGAGGTGGAATCACGCTCGCGCAGCAGGCGCGCGGTCACGCCGCGAACGGGCTTAATCTGTCCCGACAGGATACGGTGGGCAGTGCGCTCGGACATCTCGAGACCCAACCCGGAGCAGATCCGGATAAAGTCCTCGGCATCCGAGGCAAGGCCCAAACGATCGATAACCGGAAGCTCGCACTCGTCATCGATAAAGAGCAGGCGCGACGTATCGAGACGACTCGAAGCCTGAGCGTACAGGGTCGCAGCGATCTCGGACGGAGAGCCCAGATACACATCGCAGCAACGCAGCTCCTCAAGGGCAAACTCACACGCAGCACGAATGATGTTGTGGGGGCCGCGAGCACATACATAGCGGCCGTCTTCGTCTTTAACCGCCTGAGGCCAGCTCGACTGGTCGGCGCGCTCACCCAAGCGATCGGTGGCAACGCACACCTTAAACGCGGAACCCAAATCGACGCCCGATGTAACAACGCGTGCCTCATCCGTGTTCTGCTTGATAGAGAACAGCGCCATACCACGACCGTGAACACCCCAACGGTCCATTTTCATGCTCTCGAGCTTGGAGGTAACACGGGCATCAAAGATACGCTCCTGCATATCCTGCGGCACACCCGAACCGTTATCCAGGAAGAGGAGGGTGCGAACACCCTCCTCCTTGGTCGTGGCAAGATAGACCCTATCGGCTCCGGCATCACGAGCATTACGCAGCATCTCGATGACAATGTCCTCTACATGCTGAATGTCATGCTTGGCCTGACGGCGCTCGGCCTCCGAAACGCGGAGGCGGACATACCCCTCGCCAAGGTTTTCCTCGACGCGAAGGTTGCCCTCCCCCGACATCGACGCGATAAATGAGATGAGCTCGTTCGCGTCGTTCATGTTATTTAGCGATATCGACGGCACGGCTTTCGCGAATCACGACAACGCGCACCTGACCGGGATACTCCATCTCTTCCTCGATCTGATGGGCGATATCGTGCGCAAGCACCGTGGACTGGGCATCGGAAATCTTGTCCGGCTGAACCATGACATGAACCTCGCGACCGGCCTGCATGGCATAGGTACGCTCAACGCCTTCGTGAGAGTTGGCGATCTCCTCGAGCTTCTCAAGACGCTTGATGTAGTTCTCGGCCGACTCGCGGCGGGCGCCGGGACGAGAAGCGGAGACGGCATCGGCAGCCTGGACCAGAACGTCGAGCACCGTGTTGGGGTCGACATCGGCATGATGGGCCTCGATCGCGTGGACGATGACGGGCTTCTCGCCATAACGGCGGGCGAGCTCGGCGCCAATCACTGCATGCGGACCCTCAACGTCGTGGTCGATGGCCTTGCCCAGGTCGTGCAGAAGACCGGCACGCTTGGCGGTCACAACGTCCAGACCAAGCTCGGAGGCCATAACGCCGCACAGGTCGGAGACCTCAAGCGAGTGCTGCAGCACGTTCTGACCAAACGAGGTGCGGTAGCGCAGAGCGCCCAGGGTCTTGACAATCTCGGGATGCAGGTCGTGGATACCGGCATCGAAGGCGGCCTGCTCGCCGGCCTCGCGCACACGCTGCTGAACCAAGTCGGCGGCCTTGTGATACATCTCCTCGATGCGGGCGGGGTGAATGCGCCCGTCGGCAATGAGGTTCTCAAGCGCCACGCGGGCGGTCTCACGACGGACCGGATCGAAGCTCGAAAGCACAACGGTCTCGGGGGTGTCGTCAATCACGAGGTTGACGCCGGACACCTGCTCAAAGGTGCGGATGTTGCGACCCTCGCGACCGATGATGCGACCTTTGAGGTCATCGGAGGGAATATGCACGGAAGTGACGGTGACCTCGGCGGTATGGTCGGCGGCACAGCGCTGAATCGCCAGGGAGAGAATCTCCTGGGCGGTCTTGTGGCACTCAGCGCGGACCTGCTGCTCGGACTCACGGATGATAGTGGCTGCCTCGTGGGTAACCTCGCCGCGGACCTTGTCGAGCAGCTCCTTATGAGCGTCCTCACGCGTAAGGTCGGCAATACGCTCAAGCTCAGAGGTCTGCTTGGCGCAGAGCTCCTCAAGCTCGCGAGAGCGCTTCTCGACCTGACCAGCCTGGCTGGACAACTGATGCTCGCGTTTATCGAGCGCATCATTGCGGCGATCGAGCGATTCCTCACGCTGCATCACGCGATTTTCGAGCGTGCGAATCTCGCTCTTACGCTGCTTGTCCTCGGCCTCGGCGGCCTGCTTGTTCTTGATGATCTCTTCCTTAGCCTCGAGCAGAGCCTCTTTTTTGAGGGTCTCGGCCTGACGCTTTGCATCACCGATCAGGGACTCTGCCTGTGCGTGTGCCGACTGAATCTTTTCGTCGGCCTCGTGAAGACTACCCTGCTTGGCGGTGCGCATGTAGGCAATGGCGGCGATGGCACCCAAAACGAGGCCAACGAGCGCTGCAATGATAGGCATGCTCACTCCTTTTTATGGATTCGTTACACAACAAAGCGAACCGTCCTCACGAACGGCTCGCGACATTTGAGTAATATGGGCGCAGCTTATGCGGGTCGGATACAGATAAACATATAAACAAACTCATCACAGATGAGCACATATCACAAAGCAAATGACGGTATTTATCCTACGTTGAACCGCAACAACTGTCAAATAAACGCACCCGGCACGGCGCCAATCGAGCGGTGAACGGCAGGGGCGTAACAGGTGCACGCTTACACAGCACACTCCTCGCTTAAGGCATCGAGACGTGCCTTAACGGCATCGGCGGCGATGTGATACGAAAAACCTTTACCCATCAAAAACCTGACGAGCTTTTCGAAGGCACGTACCTCGGGAACGCGACGTTTAGCGAGCAAGGCCGAAGCGCGGGCCATGTCATCATCAACGGCAAAATAAGCCTCGGGATACCCGGGGATATCGTCAAGCACGACATGACGACGCTTGAGCTCAACCTCGATCTTGCGCTGTCCCCAGCCGCGACGTTTGCGCTCTTCGATAAAGTACGAGCAAAAACGGTTCTCGTCCAAAAACCGATACTCGGTCGCTCGAGCAACCGCAAAATCGATCGCGGGCTGTCGGAAGCCATAGCGCGCCAACTTATCGCGCACCTCGCCCGTGGCATGATCGCGGCGCGAAAGCATCTCGGTCACCATGGTGAGTGCACATTTGCGTTCGATAAGCTGCACCGCCTCGCGAAAGTCATCCCAATCACAGGGAAGATCGGGGCGGTTCTTAACGTACAGGCGCGCCACGCGCACGGGGATCCAAATGGAACGTTCGTAACCGCCCTCAAGATCGCAATCGATATGCGCACAGGGCTTTTTAGAGGCATAACCGCTCGAGAACGAGGAGGCCGCTTTCTTATCGGGAAAGACGACCGTGGCCTCGGTCACCGTATACGACATGTCGGCATCCGCTACTCGTCGTCATCGTCGAGCATTGCGGAGCCATCGATGGCGTACAGCTCATCAAACTCCTCGGGGGCGGGCTGATCGGTCAACTCAACCTCAGAGGGGGCATCGTCGTCATACTCAAGACCGCAGGCAAGGCGAACCTTGTGCTCGATCTCGTCGGCGCAATCGGGGTGCTCGCGCAGGAACGTCTTGGCGGCCTCGCGACCATTGCCGAGCTTGTCCTCGCCATAGGCAAACCACGACCCCATCTTTTTGCAGATGCCGCACTCGACGGCCATATCCAGAATCGAGCCCTCTTTGGAGATGCCGGTGCCATACATGATGTCAAATTCGGCCGAGCGGAACGGAGCGGCCACCTTGTTCTTAACAACCTTGGCACGCACGCGATTGCCGATAACCTCGTCCTTGAGCTTGATGGTATCGATTTTGCGAATATCGATTCGTACGGAAGAGAAGAACTTGAGCGCACGGCCGCCCGTGGTGGTCTCGGGGTTACCGAACATGACGCCGATCTTCTCGCGCAGCTGGTTAATGAAGATGCAGGTCGTGTTGGACTTGGAAAGCGAGCCGGCGAGCTTGCGGAGTGCCTGGCTCATCAAGCGAGCCTGCAGACCCACTGTCGTGTCACCGATCTCGCCCTCGATCTCGGCACGCGGAGTCAAGGCAGCAACAGAGTCAACGACGATGGCGTCGATGGCACCGGAGCGCACAAGCATATCGACGATCTCGAGCGCCTGCTCGCCCGTATCGGGCTGGGAAATCAAGACCTCATCGATATCAACACCGATGCGCGCGGCATAGGTGGGATCAAGCGCGTGCTCGGCATCGATAAATGCCACAACGCCGCCCATGGCCTGCGCCTCTGCAAGGATCTCGAGCGAAAGCGTTGTCTTACCGGAGGACTCGGGGCCATAAATCTCGACGATACGGCCGCGCGGAACGCCGCCGATACCCAAGGCGGCATCGAGCGCCAGAGAGCCCGTCGGAATAGCCTCGACCTCGAGCTCCGGACCGCCGTCGCCATACCTCATAATAGAGCCCTGGCCGAACTTCTTCTCGATCTCGGCCTTGGTGGTGGCGATCATCTCGTCGCGCTCTTTACCCGTCGTGCGAGCATGAACGGTACGTACGGGACCTGAATTCTTGGCCATGAATAGCCCTCCTCTTAACAACCTGCATCGATAATAAACGAACGGCTGTTCGTGGTCAACCGTTCAGATAAATCATATGCAGCCGACCTTTCCAAAACCCAACCAAACGCCGACCAAACACTGACCAAAAACTTGACCGCACGCGAACCATGCAAGGAAAGACAAACAAGAATACGCCAACTACCTGCACAAAGAGCAAATTCGCCAGAGGTCCCTATCTCCACAATTAAGGGGCCCGGAGGCCCCTTAAAACACGTCTATTCCATAGAATCGAGCACGTAGACAATGCGACCCAGTGCCTCAGCGACCGCATGGGCACGGACGCATGAACGATCGCCCTCGTAGTGACAACGAATGGAGTCCGCGACCGGCGCTCCCCCATCGGCCGAGCGATACGCCCAGCCAATATAAAAGGTTCCAGCCGGATCGTCCTCGGTGCCTCCACCGGGGCCGGCATAGCCCGTCGCGCTCACGGCAATATCGCTCTGGTACAGTTCCAGCGAACCGGCAGCCATCTCGCGCGCCGTCTGGTACGACACCGCGGTATAGCGGTCGAGCGTCTCTTGCTCAACACCGAGCACGCGATGCTTAATCTCGTCGCAGTACGTCACCGCACCGCCACGAAGCACTGCCGAGGCGCCAGGGATATCGGCAATCGTCGAGGCGATCATGCCCGCTGTCAGAGATTCAGCCGTCGAAACCGTCGCACCACGAACGCTTGCACGCTCGACAATATCGCGTGCAAGATCTTCATTGTGCGCGGCAATTTGCTCAAATGATTCCGTCATGCCTACCAGGACCTAGACCGAAAAGACGATCTTACGGCAGTTCCAGAAGTACTGAGCGCCCGAGACAATGGTCAAAATCACGGCGATGACGTACAGGAAGCGCGACACCGAATAGACACCGAGCAGCAGCGACACCGGCCCCAGCTGAAGGCCGGCCATCGCAAAGACGCACAGATAGCCGCAGATGGAAACCATCGTAGTCGCCGTCTTGTACTTGCCGAGCTTATCGGCGGCAACGACCACACCGGCCGCACTCGCGACCATGCGCAGGGCGCTCACCAGCAGCTCGCGGAACAGGATGATGAACACGGACCACACGGTCACCGCGCCAAAATCCAAGAACAGCAGCAGGGCCGAGAACACGAGCAACTTATCGGCGATGGGATCCAGGAACTTACCGAAGTCGGTGATCTCGTTGCGCGAACGAGCCAGGTAGCCGTCGACCTTATCTGTGCACGACAGGATGACGTACAGAATAAAGGCGGCGGCGGCGAGCGGGCCGTCGAAGGTGCTCCAATCCGTACCGGCAACGCTTGTGTGAGACAGCGCCGACACGATCATGAACACCGGAATAAAGACGATACGCACGCACGTCACGATGTTGGCGGGCGTCCAGACACTCGTCAGTTCCTTATTGCTCTCGTTAGCCACGACGCTCTCCTACTCCACAACATGACCGATAAGCTCGTAGCAGAAGCTATCGGTAAACTCGACCGTTAGAATATCGCCCACAGATGCCTCGCTGGCATCCAGATGCACCGCGCCATCGGAATCGGGTGCCTGGAACCAGGCATGTCCGATGAGCTCGGCACCGTCTTCGGTCTCCTCGATACCGTCGACGATCACCTGGGCGCGCTCGCCCACATGGGCCGCCGTGGCGGCAAAACCGAGCGACTCGGCCAGATCCATGGCCTCCTGGGCACGCTCGAGCTTGACCTCCTCTTCGACCTGGCCCTCCATCTTGGCGGCCAGGCTGCCCTCCTCACGCGAGTAGGCGAAAACGCTCGTGTAGTCAAAGCCGACGGTGTCCATAAAGTCGATAAGATCGCGGAACTCGTCGTCGGTCTCGGTCGGGAAGCCAACCATGGCCGTGGAGCGAATCACAATACCGGGGATGCGCTCGCGAAGGTCGCGGAACAGATCCTCGAGCTCCTGGCGCGAACCGGAGCGGCGCATGGCCTTAAGGATGCGCGCATCGCAATGCTGTACGGGGATATCGATATAGGGCAGCACCTCGGGCGTATCGCGAATCGTCTCGATAAGCTCGTCGGTCATGCCCTCGGGCTGCAGATAGAGCACGCGGACCCAGACGTTATGCGGGCGCACAGCCTCGGCGACGGCACGCAGCAGCTGCGCCAGATTGCGCGGCGAGCCCTTGGCGACGTCCTCGTCGGCAAAGTCAGTGCCCCAAATGCCCGTGTCCTGACCGATCAGCACGATCTCGCGCACACCGCCGGCAACCAGGTCGCGCACCTCGGAGATAATACTCTCGGCATTGCGCGAATGATAGCGACCGCGAATATAGGGGATCATGCAGAAGCTGCAAAAACGATTGCAGCCATCGGAAATCTTGACGTAGGCAACGGCACCCTCGACGGTACGCTTGACCTGCGGGATATAGGCCGCGATCTCGCGCTCCACGCCCAGTACGCCATCGATGACAGAGACGATACCGTCTTCCTCATCGGCCTTCACAAAGGCCGCGACCTCGGGAAGCTCGTCGGGCAGGTCGTCGCCGTAACGAGACGGCACGCAACCGCACATGACGATGGGGCAGGCGCGAACGCCGTCCTGCACCTCGTTAGCGAGCTCGAGCGTGGTCTCGATGCTCTCGGACGTCGCCGAGGCGAGAAACGAGCACGTGTTGACGATGGCGATATCGGCATCCTGCGGATTGAATGCCTCCTCGTAGCCCGCAGCGGTCAAAAGAGAACGCATGCGGTCGGTATCGACCTCGTTCTTGGCGCAGCCAAGCGTGATATAGAGTACAGAACCCAACGGAGTATCCATGTTGGAGAGCGGTCCTTTCGAGTAAATTAGCGATAGTTGGTAAACTGCAGCGGCTGGCCGTAGTCCTGGTCGCGCAGGAACTGAATCACCGTCTGAAGCGCATCCTTAGAGGCCGAGGTAACGCGCAGCTTATCGGCCTCGATGGTCACCTTGACCTTGAGCTTTTGATCCTTGATGTCCTTATTGATCTTCTTGGCGGTCGCCTGGTCAATGCCCTCGACGATATGACCGAGCACGCGCACGGTACCGCCCGAAGCCGCCTGCGGCGCGTCCCAAGAGACAGCCTTGAGGTCGATGCCGCGCTTGATGAGCTTAGAGCTCAACACGTCGATGATCTGCTTGGAGACAAAATCGGCCGGGGCATTGATCGTAAAGAGCTTGTCGCCCTTCGAAAGCTCGATGGTGGCGCCGGAGTCCTTGAGGTCATAGCGCTGAGAGATCTCGCGGGTGGTCTGTTGGAAGGCGTTATCGACCTCCTGCATATTGACCTCGGACACAACGTCGAAGCTGGAATCTTTAGCCATGGTTCTTCCTTTCGGTACGGGGAGCCTTAGTAGCTGTCGTACGAATAGTCATCTGAATCGTTTGCTGTCTGGCCATCGGATGCCGTGTCGGTGCCGTCGGCAGATTGGGCGTCGGTGCCGTCGGTAGACTGGGGGTCGGTGCCGTCTGCAGTATCGGTGCCGTCGGCACTCTCGCCGTCTTCGGAGTCAGTGGTCTCCTTCTTGGGAACGGTAATGGTCACGCGCGCCACACCCGATGTCTTGGTGTCGTAGCGAACCTTTTCACCGTTCTTGGTAACCGTAACATCGGAGGGCTTGGACGTGGTGATCTCGATCGAGGACTCGGGCGTGTACTCCTGCTCAAAGGGACCGGTTGCCTGGGCGCCGAAGACCGATTTACCGTCGACCTTGACCTCGATCCAGGCGGTCTTGCCCTTGGCAACGGAGACCTTGACCTTGATGACCTCGTCCTCTTTCTTTTTCGCGTTCGCCTTGGCGGCATCGGAATCGGCAGAATCCGTCGCCTCGTCGGTGCCTTCATCCTCGTCAACAGATTCGGTCTTCTTGGAAGACTTCTTGGTCGTCGTCTTGGTGGCCGCGGGCGTCTCGGGCGTCGACTCGGGTGCAGAAGAGCCACAGCCACGCAGGAGGACCACGATGAGCAGAATCAACAAAAGCGCCACGGCACCGATGCCGGCGTAAACGATACGCGGATCGAGTCCGTTGTTCTGGGAGACGCGCCCGCCGCTGCGTGCGCGACTGGAGCCGCCACGGCCATTCCCCTGCGGCATGCGGGCGCGACCGCTATCGGGACGACCACGATAGGCGCCCTGGCGCTGCGAGCCACGCTGGCCCGAACGCGGCGCAAGCTCGCCACGGTTCTGATAGCCACGCTGGTCAGAGCGAGGCGCCGAAGAGCGCTGGCCGTAAGGCTGCGATTGCGAACGAAGGCGCGGCGTCACCTGCGTGGTATCGGCGTCGGCGTAACCACCGCGGGAACGCCCGGCAGAAACTCCGCGATAACCACGACCGGAGTAGCCTCCGTCGCCGTAACCGGCGCGAGGATCGCGACTCAACCCGCGAGCGGCGGGAAGCGCACGGTCATCCGGCATAGGCGTACTGCGAAATCGATCTCGCTGAGAACGAATATCCTCGCTGGAGCCCGTCTCAGTGATATAACCCGCCTGCGGAGGACGCTGGCCGTACCGCGTCGAGCGACCACCCTGAACCATCAGAAAGCGTCCGTTATCGACCGACGAACGCGAGTTAACGTAGCCGGCAGCATCCTGAAAACGACCGCCCTGCCGCGAGGTCTCGCGTTCATATGCCATAAGGTCGTCAAAATAGGCATTAACGACCTCGCGCGGATTGAGGCCCAAAAAGCGAGCGTAGCTCGAAATCATGCCCTGCGCATAGCCGCGCGGGGGCATCGATGCAAAGTTACCGGTCTCGAAAAACTCGATGATCTGCGGCCTGATTTTGATGGTGTTGGCGACCTGCTGGATGGAAAGGCCCATCCGGCGACGCTGCTCGAGCAGCATGTCACCAAAGCGTGCAGCCATCAGAATCCTCCAAACTCACGATCTTCACGTGCCATCTCGGCGTCGACAGACTCCAACGCGGCGAGCCCCTCCTCGTCCAGCAAGACCTCGCGCGGCTTGGAACCATCGGGCGGGCCGACGACACCCTTTTCTTCCAGCATGTCCATAATACGCCCGGCGCGCGCATAGCCAACCTTGAGGCGGCGTTGCAGGCCAGATGTGGAGCCCAGCTGCGATTCCACCACAATATGGGCGGCCTCCCAGATAAGCGGATCGTCATCTTGCGGTTCGGCAACGCCCGTGCGAACAATGCCGCCACCAGCCATGGACATGGAAGCAGGCGCCACGGCAGACAGAATCTCCTCGTGGTAGTCGGGCTCGCTTTGCGACTTAACGAACTCGACGATCTCGTTGATCTCGTCGTCCGAGACAAAACAGCCCTGGATACGGCGGGGCTTGCCCCAGTCGACTTTTGAGAACAGCATGTCGCCCAAACCAGTAAGCTTTTCGGCGCCCATCTGGTCGATAATGACGCGGGAATCGATGCCCGTAGCCACGTTAAAGGCGATACGGTTGGTGATGTTGGCCTTAATAAGGCCCGTCACCACGTTGGAGCTGGGGCGCTGCGTAGCCACGATAAGGTGAATACCGGCAGCACGGCCCAGCTGGGCGATACGGACGATCGAGGCCTCGACATCCTTGCCGGCTACCATCATCAGGTCCGAAAGCTCGTCGATGATGATGACCAGATAGGGCATCTTTTGCGGCGGGTTATCGTAATGCTCAAACTCGCCGGCGGCCTGCTTTTCGTTATAGGTCGAGATCTTGCGCACGTTAAGGCGCTCGAAGACCTTCAGGCGGCGCTCCATCTCGGACACCGCCCACTGCAAGGCACTCGCGGCCTGCTTGGGCTCGGTCACTACGGGCACGTAAAGGTGCGGCAGGCCGTTATAGCCTGCGAGCTCGACGCGCTTGGGGTCGACCATGATCAAGCGAACGTCCTCGGGAAGCGCGCGCATGAGCAGGGTCGTGATGATGGAGTTGATCATGACCGACTTACCGGAACCCGTGGTACCGGCGATCAGCAGATGGGGCATCTTGGCGAGGTCGGCGACAACCGGCGTGCCCTCGGCATCGCGACCGATGGCAAGCTCGAGCGGACCGCCCTTCACATAGGGAAGTACGTCGCCTAGGTTGACGTTCTGACGCTTGCGATTGGGAATCTCGATACCAACGAGCGAGGTGCCGGGAATCGGCGCAAAGATGCGCACCGACTGGGCGGCAAGCGAAAGCGCGATATCGTCCTCGAGACTCGAGATCTTGCTCACGCGCTCGCCCTCACCGGGCTGCAGCTTAAAAGTCGTGACCGTGGGGCCGGCAATCCAGCCGACGACGCGGGCGCTACGGCCAAACTCAAGCAAGGTGGACTGCAACGACTCGGCAGTCTGTTCCAGCTCCTTGTCAGAAGACGCGGAGGACGCCGACTGCGGGTTGGCACGCAGGATTTCGAGCGGCGGAAGCTTGAGGCCGTCCTCTTGGTCGCCCTCGGCATCGGCATTGGTACCGTCCGCTCCCCCATCGCCGGCTGCAACAGGAGCAGC
>CABSNX010000047.1 GCA_902479205.1 uncultured Collinsella sp.
CGTCGTCGACTTCGCAGCCGTGGCCTTCTTAGCGGTCGTGGTCTTGGTCGCGGTCGTCTTCTTGGCAGCGGTTTTGGCCGGAGCCTTTGCCGCGGGCTCGGCCTTTACCTCGGGAGCGACCTCGGCCTCGGCGGCCTTTTTGGCAGCGGCGGTCGTACGCTTGCGCGTAGTCGATGCCTTGGCAGTAGTTGCCTTAGCGGCGCTAGTCTTGCTAGCAGCGGCCTTCGTGGTCGTGGCCTTCTTAGCCGTCGTCTTGCGGGCCGTCGTCTTCTTGGCGGCAGGCTTCGCGTCGGGCTTAACTTCGGCCTTGGCCGCCGGCTTCTCCTCGGCCTTGGGCTCCTCGGCGACAGCGGGCTCCTTAACGGTCGCCGCAGGCTCGGCCTCAGCAGCAACCGGCTCCTCGACAGCCGCAGCCTCAGCCACAGCCGCCGGGCGCTCAATCTCCGGGTGCATAAAGAAGTACAGGTCCAGATACTTATCGGCTGAACGCGTCCAGCTAAAGTCCTGGCTCATGGCTTGCGTGACCAGCTGGTTCCAGGCGTCGCGGTTATCCCAGAACAGACGCGCCGCGCGGAATACCGCGTCGCCCATCTCGTCGCCGTTAAAGTTGGTAAACGAGAAGCCCGTGCCCTCACCAGTGAACTCGTTGTACGGAACAACAGTGTCCTTCAGGCCACCGGTCTCGCGCACGATGGGCAGGGTGCCGTAGCGCATGGCGATGATCTGCGACAGGCCGCAGGGCTCAAACTTCGAAGGCATCAGGAACATATCGGCGGCGGCATACATACGCTGCGACAGCGCCGGGTCAAACTCGATGCGTGCGGCCATGGTGCCGGGGTACTTGTCCTGGAAGTAGCGCAGGCCGTCCTCGTAGTCGCGGTCGCCGGTGCCCAGCACGGCCACCTGCACGCCGCCGGCCAGGATGCGGTCGAGCGCGTACATGACCAGGTCCATGCCCTTCTGACGCGTCAGGCGCGTGACCATCACCATAAGTGGGCGGTCGTCGCGAACCTCGAGCCCCAGCTCCTCCTGCAGCTTGGTCTTGCACACGGCCTTGCCGGAACGGTCCTCCACGGTGTAGTTGGCGGCAATGCGCTTGTCGGTCGCCGGGTCAAAGCCTGCAACGTCAATGCCGTTGAGGATGCCCTGCAGCGCGTAGGAGCGCTCGCGCAGCACGCCGTCAAGGCCCTCGCCAAACTCGGGCGTCTGGATCTCGCTCGCGTAGGTGGGGCTCACCGTGGTGATGGCATCGGCATAGTGCAGCGCGCCCAGCATGTAGTTGATGCTGCAGGCGTCGCAGCGCAGCTGCGTAGCTGCCGCGGGAATATGCGCCACGCCCAGGATGTCCTCCATCACGGTGTCGCTAAACTGGCCCTGGAACGCCACATTGTGGATCGAGAACACGGTCTTGACGCGGTCGTACAGCGGCAGGCCCTGGTAGAACTCGCGCAGGAACACGGGCGCCAGCGCGGTCTGCCAGTCGTTGCAGTGCAGGATGTCGCACTCAAAGCCCTCGGGCAGGTGCTGCAGACTCTCGGTGATGGCCTTGGAGAAGAATGCGAAGCGCTCGCCGTCGTCAAAGAAGCCGTACGGATAGTCGCGCGCAAAGTAGCGCTCGTTGTCCACGAACATATAGGTGACGCCGTCGTGCTCGAGCTTCTCCAGCCCGCAGTACTCGTTGCGCCAGCCAAGGCTCACGTAAAAGTCGGCAAAGTGCTCCATTTGCGCCTTGTACTCGTCCTTGATGGTGGCGTACTTGGGCACCATCACGATAACCTCGGCGCCGGCGCGCACAAGCGCCGCAGGCAGCGAGCCCGCCACGTCGCCCAGGCCACCGGTCTTTACAAACGGCGCGCACTCGGCCGAGGCAAACACGATCTGCATCTTTTTGCTGGAATCAGCCATATTGTCTCCCATGTTGCAATTCGAGAATAGCCGCCTGGCGCTAACCGGGCGGCTATTCTACATGTTACGAGCGATGTTGCGGTGCCAACGTTAACGTACGATGGTGGTGTCGGAAGTTAACGGAGCTTTTCCCAGCACCAGGATGTTCTCGGGCGTGCCGCGAAGCTCGGTGTTGGTGGGAACCACGTTGTTCTTGTCCAGAATGGCATTCTCGACGCGTGCGCCGCTCTTGATGATGCAGCTCTGGTTGATGATCGAGTTGGTCACCGAGGCGCCCTCCTCGACCACGACGCCGCGCGACAGAATCGAGTTGCGCACGGTGCCCTTGATGATGCAGCCGGCCGAGATGATCGAGTTGCACGCGTGGCTGCCGGTCGCATAGCGCGAAGGCGGCACGTCGTGAGCCTTGGTCAGAATCGGACGCTCGGGGTCAAAGAGCTGGTCGGCCACGGTCTGGTCGAGCAGGTCCATGCTGCGGCGATACAGCGACTTCTCGCTAAACACGCCCACAACCTCGCCCTTGTACTCGTAGCTGCACACGTCGATGTTGCCAAAGTCGCCCTGAAGTGCCTCGAGCAGGTCCAGATAGTCGGCGGCCTGGTAGTGGTCGATGATCTCGAGCAGCGTCTCGCGGTTGACGATGCAGCAGTCCATAGAGGCGTTGTCGCCGTACACGACGCCGGCGCTCACGCCCGTCAGGCGGCCGTTCTCGTTAATCTCGAGCTTGGTCTCGTCATCGACGTTGCGCGTGGCCTTGCAGTACACCACGGTCATCTGGGCGCCGGAGTTCTCGTGCGCGTCGATGATGGTGTTGAGGTCCATGTTAAAGATGATGTTGGTGCCCATCATCACAACATAGGGTTTGTCCGAGCGCTGGAACAGCGTCTTGTTGGAGATGATGTCGCGCAGCAGAAAGCGCATGCCGCCCTTGGTGGTGCCATACGCGTTGCCGGGCACCATGAACAGGCCGCCCTTCTTGCGGTCCAGGCCCCAGTCCTTGCCCGAGCCCACGTGGTCGATCAGCGAGCGGTAGTTGCCCGGCATGACGACGCCGACGGTCTTAATGCCGGCATTCATCATGTTGGACAGCGGGAAGTCGATCAGGCGGTAGCGGCCCAAAAATGGAACGGACGCGATGGGGCGGTCCTTGAGCAGCACGCTGCCGTAGGTCGAAGAGTAGTTAGCGGTGATATAACCGATGGCCTTGCGATTGATCATCGGATCATTCCCCCTTCCCGATAACGACGTCATTTCCAACGACGGCCGTATCCTTGGTGGTATCGACAGAGCCGAGCTTCACGCCCTCTTCGACCGTGGAGTTCTCGCCCAAAATAGCGCGGCAGATGTGCGCGCCGCTCTTAACGTGCGCACCCGGCAGCAGCACGGAGTCCTCGACCACGGCGCGCTCCTCGATGATGACATCAGTCGAAAGGATCGAGTGGCGAGCGGTGCCGTAGATCTTGCAGCCGTTGGAGACCAGGCAGTCGTCCAGGCGTCCGTCCGGGCCAATGTAGTGCGGCGGACGCGTGGTGATGTTGGACATGATGGGGAAGTGCTTGTCAAACAGATCGAACTCGGGGTTGTTGCCCAACAGGTCCATCGAGGTCTCGTGGAAGCTGGCGATGGTGCCGACATCCTTCCAGAAGCCGTGGAACTCGTAGCTGTACAGGCGCTTGTTCTCGCCGAGCAGCTTGGGGATGATGTCCTTGCCAAAGTCGTGGCTCGAACGCTGGTCCAGAGCGTCCTGCTCGAGCGCCTCGATCAGGACGTCGGCCGAGAAGATGTAGATGCCCATGGACGCGAGGTTCGAATCGGGCTTATCGGGCTTCTCGGTGAACTTGGTGATGCGGCCGTCCTCGGGGTCGGTGGTCAGGATGCCAAAGCGGCTGGCCTCCTCCCAAGGCACGGGCATAACGCTCACCGTGAGGTCGGCGTTGTTCTCAATGTGCGTCTTGAGCATCTTGCGGTAGTCCATGCGATACAGATGGTCGCCCGAAAGAATCAGGACGTACTTGGGGTCGTTGGCCTTGATGTAGTCGAGGTTTTGCGTAATGGCGTCGGCCGTGCCCGCATACCAGGCGCCGCCGGTCTGCGTCTCGTACGGCGGCAAAATCGACACGCCGCCGTCGCGGCTGTCCAGATCCCACGCCTCGCCGGAGCCCACGTAGGCATGCAGCAGGTAGGGGCGATACTGCGTCAGAACGCCCACCGTGTCGATGCCCGAGTTGGAGCAGTTGGAGAGCGAAAAGTCGATAATGCGGAACTTGCCACCAAAGCTAACCGCCGGCTTAGCGATCTTTTGGGTGAGTGCCCCCAATCGGCTGCCCTGTCCTCCTGCGAGGAGCATCGCGATGCATTCTTTCTTACTCATCGATTTCTCCTTCTGTCATCGATGTTCCTAAACCCATTAGCGACGGGCGCGGCGCAACGTCACGCCCGTCGAGTAATGCCGTGCTGGCATAGGGGAGCTCGCTCGCCTTTACGCGTGCCAGATCTCGTCGCGGTACTCGCGAATGGTGCGGTCGCTCGAGAACCAGCCGCTCGAGGCGGTGTTGAGCAGGGCCTTGCGGTTCCAGGTCTCCTGGTCGCCGTAGCTGCCGGTGAGCTTTTCCCATGCATCCACGTAGCTGCGGAAGTCGGCCATGACCAGGTCGGGGTCGTTGTTGTTCATCAGCTCGTTGTAGATGCTCTCAAAGTTGCCCGAAAGACCCGCAAACGTGTTGTCCTTGAGCTCGTCCATCACGCGGCCCAGGCGCTCACGGTCGCCGTTGAGGGTATCCCACGCAAAGTAGCTATTGGATGCCCAGAGCTGCTCGACCTCGGGAGCGGTCAGGCCAAAGATGGCCTCGTTCTCGCGGCCGGCCAGATCGGCGATCTCGATGTTGGCGCCGTCGAGGGTGCCCAGCGTAATGGCACCGTTCATCATGAGCTTCATGTTGGACGTGCCCGAGGCCTCCTTGCCGGCCGTGGAGATCTGCTCCGAGATCTCGGCGGCAGGGTAGATGAGCTGGGCGTTGCTCACGCGGAAGTTGGGGATAAAGCAGACCTTCATGACCTCGTTGACGCGCGGATCGTTGTTGATGACCTCGGCCACGGAGTTGATCAGGCGGATGGTCTCCTTGGCAAAGGTGTAGCTCGAGGCAGCCTTGCCGCTAAAGATGAAGGTCGTCGGCGTCACGTGGAAGTTGGGATCGGCGATGCGACGGTTGTAGATGTCCATCACCTTCATGATGTTCATGAGCTGGCGCTTGTAGGCATGGAAGCGCTTTACCTGAACATCGAAGACGGTGTTGGGGTCAATAACCAGACCGGTCTCGGCCTTAACGTAGGCGGCCAGGCGCTCCTTGTTGGCACGCTTGGAGGCACCCACGGCCTTCAGGAACTCGGTGTCGTTCTGGAACTCTTTGAGTTTCTCCAGCTCAAAGGCGTCCTTCAGCCAGCCGTCGCCAATGGCCTCGGTGACGAGCTTGGCGTATGTGGGGTTGGCCTCGGCAAAGAAGCGACGGTGCGAGATGCCGTTGGTCTTGTTGTTGAACTTCTCGGGCGTAAGGGCATAGAAGTCCTTGAGCACGATGTTCTTGATGATGTCGGAGTGGATCTTGGCCACGCCGTTGACGCTATGGCTGCAGATAACGGACAGGTTGGCCATGCGAATCTCGCCGTCCCACAGGATGGCGGTCTGGCGCAGACGCTCCTGCCAGCCCTCCTGGGTGGTGTCGAACGACTCGTGCCAACGACGGCTGATCTCGTCGATGATCTGGTACACGCGGGGGAGGAGCTTGGAGAACGTGCCGATGGGCCACTTCTCCAGAGCCTCGGGCAGGATGGTGTGGTTGGTGTAGCTCACGACCTGCGTCACGATGTTCCAGGCGTCGTCCCACTCGAGCTTCTTCTCGTCGATCAGGATACGCATGAGCTCGGGGCCGCACATGGCGGGGTGCGTGTCGTTGGTGTGGATGGCCACAAACTGCGGCAGCAGCTCCCAGTTCTCGCCATGCTCCTTCTCAAATGTGTCGAGCAGGCTGTAGATGCCGGCCGAAACAAACAGGTACTCCTGCTTCAGGCGCAGCAGGCGGCCGTGCTCGCCGGCGTCGTTGGGGTAGAGGATGGCGCTGATGGCCTCGGCCTCGGCGCGCTCGGCGTCGGCCAGGGCATAGTCGCCGCGGTTGAAGGCCTCCAGATCGAAGTGCTCCTCGACCGGCTCGGCGGCCCAGACGCGCAGCTTGTTGACGGTCTCGCCGGCATAGCCCACGACGGGGATGTCATAGGGGACGGCCAGGATGTCCTGCGTGTCCACCGTGCGGTAGAACGTGCGGCCGTTCTCCTCAAAGCCCTCGACGCGGCCACCAAACTTAATGGTCACGGCCTTGTCCTGACGACGGACCTCCCAGGGATAGCCGTGGGTCAGCCACTCGTCGGTGGCCTCGACCTGACTGCCGTTGACGATCTCCTGCTTAAACAGGCCGTAGCGGTAGCGCATGCCATTGCCGTAGCCTGCAATGCCCTCGGCTGCCATCGAATCCAGGAAGCATGCGGCCAGACGGCCCAAGCCACCGTTGCCCAGCGCCGGATCGGGCTCCTGGTTCTCGATGACAGACAGGTCAAAGCCCATGTCGTCGAGCGCCTCGGCGACCATGTCGCGCACGCCAAAGTTGAGCAGGTAGTTGTCAAGCAGGCGGCCGATCAAAAACTCGATCGAGAAGTAGTACACGCGCTTCTTGCCCTCGGCGGCCGCGCGGGCGTCGCTCTTGGTGGCAACGGTGCGTGCCTTCTCGGCCACGAGCTTGGCCAGGGCGTTAAAGCGGTCGAGGTCGCTGGCGGCCTCGACGCTCTTGCCGCTGATGCTCATGACGGCATCGCGATATAACTCGGTAAACTCCTGCTTGTTGTCGAAGATCTTATTCATACGTTCCTTTCCCCCGGGGATGTTTCTCCCGGAACGGTTATGACATGTATCCTACGCCCCCGCGGGGCGGGTAACTACAGTGGTAACGCCTTTGTTACGCTTTCTTGGCAGGAGCCTTAACAGCAGCTGCCTTAGCCTTGGAAGCAGCCTTTTTGGCGGCTGTCTTCTTGGCCGTGGTGGACTTGGCCGTAGCCTTGGCAGCGGGCTTGGCAGCCTTAGCCTTAGCCTTAGCTGGAGTCTTCTTGGCAGCCGCGGTCTTGGGCTTCACCGAGGACGTGCGCTTGCGCGTCGCCTTCTTGGGTTCCTCGACCACGGGCGGCTTATAGCTACTGGGACCGCGGCGCTTAAGCACCACGCCAGCCAGACCGGGAACCTTGATCTCGATGGAGTCCATCTGCCCGTTCCAGGGATAGGGCTCACTCGAGCAGGTGTAAGGCTCTTCGCCGGCATATCCGCTGCCGCCAAACTCGGGACGGTCGGAATCGAAGATGACCTCCCAGTCACCCTCGCGCGGCACGCCCACGCGGAAGCTCTCGTAACTTGCCGGGTCAAAGTTGATCAGGATCACCAGGTCGTCGTCGATATCTTCGCCCTGGCGCACAAAGCTCACGATGGACTGCTTGGAGTTGTCCGCATCGATCCAGGTGAAGCCGTCGTCGGTGTAGCCGCGCTCGTACAGGGCTGGCTCGGCGGTGTACAGGTGGTTGAGCGCCTTGATAAACGCCTGATGATGACGGTGGGTCTCGTACTCCTCGGTCAGGAACCACTGGATGGACTCGTAGTAGCGCCACTCGATAAACTGGCCGATCTCGTTGCCCATAAAGTTGAGTTTGGCACCGGGGTGCGTCATCTGGTAGAAGGCGAGCGTGCGCAGACCGGCAAACTGGCGCCACCAGTCGCCCGGCATGCGGCCGATCAGCGAGCACTTGCCGTGCACGACCTCGTCGTGGCTCAGCGGGCAAATGAAGTTCTCGGTAAAGGCGTACATGATGGAGAACGTGAGCAGGCCGTGGTTGCCGGGGCGCCACGGAAAATCGGTCTGCATGTAGTGCAGGGTGTCGTTCATCCAGCCCATGTCCCACTTGTAGTGGAAGCCCAGGCCGCCGTCCTGTGGCGGATAGGTCACAAGCGGCCACGCGGTGGACTCCTCGGCCATCATCATCACGTCGGGGTAGTGAGCCTCCACGGCGCAGTTGACCTGGCGGATAAACGCGCTGGCGTCCAGGTCCTCCTCGGTACCGTACTTGTTAAACTTCTTTTGGCTGGGATCGTCGATGCCAAAGTTGAGGTACAGCATGCTGGAAACGCCGTCCATGCGAATGCCGTCAACGTGGAAGTTCTCGAGCCAGTACAACACGTTGGAGACCAGGAAGGAGCGGACCTCGCCGCGGGCGAAGTCAAACTTGTGCGTACCCCAGTTGGGGTGAATCTCGTGCTCAAATAGCATGTGGCCGTTAAAGGTGGCAAGACCGTGGGAGTCGGCGCAAAAACCGCCGGGCACCCAGTCCATGATCACGCCGATGCCCGCCTCGTGGCACGCATCGATAAAGTGCATGAGCTGCTGCGGGTTGCCGTAGCGTGACGTGGCGGCATAGTAGCCGGTCGTCTGGTAGCCCCAGGAGCCATCGAAGGGATGCTCCATAAGCGGCATGACCTCGATATGCGTGTAGCCCATGTCGCGCACGTAGTCCACGAGCTCCACCGACAGGTCGTCGTAGGTGTAAAACTCGCCGCGCTGCGCGGGGAAGGGATCCATGGGGCCGGGGTAGTTGCCGTACTCGTCCGGCTCGCCCTGCGGCGCGTCGCCGTGGCGCTTCCACGAGCCAATATGCACCTCGTAGATGTTAAGCGGCTGCGACATGTGGTTGTGGCCGGCGCGGCGCTTGAGCCACGCGGCATCGTTCCACTTGTAGCCATCGAGGGTCCACAGTACGCTCGCGGTACCCGGAGGGCACTCGGCCTTAAAGGCATACGGATCGGCCTTGTAGAGCTTCTCGCCCTCGTTGGTCTCGATGAGATATTTATAGAGCTGGCCCTGCTCGGCGCCAGGAATAAAGCCTTCCCAAATTGCGCTCGTATGCACGGGCACCAGCGGGTTGGCTTCCTCATCCCAATCGTTAAATTCGCCAATGACATTGACGCTCTTTACGTCGGGCGCCCAAACGCAAAAGCGCCAGCCGCGCGTGCGCTGCTGCGTGTCGGGATGCGCGCCCATCTTTTCCCAGCTGCGCTCCCACATACCAATGCCAAACAGATAGACATCGTCCTTGGAGAGTTCCGGTGCGTGCGGGGCGGCTTTACGGGTTGCGGGCTTTTTAGCCGTTGGCTTTAGCTTTGTATCGCTCACGTTTGATCCCATCATGACGCGGCAGCGTGTTGCCTTGGTGACTAGATGCGAAAGGTCCAAGGCTGCACGAATCGAAGGGACGGCGAAGTTTCTGTGATTCGTTCCACCTCGCGTGCTCGGTGGAACTTTCGGCAGAAACTACGATAACACCTGTGCGTTAGTTTTATGGACGAAAGCGGATTTGCGGGAGCGTTTAATCGGTAAGCGACATGTTTATACCACTGGCAGATTTGACGTGGTAAAACTCTTGACAGTTTTACCAATTTGGGTTTCAAAATTGTTTGGCTGACGTTTGGTAAAACGTTTTTAGCAGGATGTTTACCATTTGATATCGAAAGGTTCGTTTATGCCCCATACCGCCACTCCCAAGGTCGCTTTTATTTTCGATTGCGATGGCACGCTGGTTAATAGCACCCCCGTTTGGGCCTACGCCCAGCCCGAGTTATTACGCCGTCACGGGATTGACGTGACCGTGGATGATTTTGCCCAATTTGAGCACCTATCTCTGGAGGACGAATGCCAGGCCTACCACGACACGTGGGGCATTGGCGAGAATGGCGAGGAGCTGTATCGCGAGCTGAGTGACATCCTGATCGATGGGTACTCCAAGGTGCCGCCGCGCGAGGGGCTCCTGGCATTTTTGGAGCAGGCGAAGGCGGCGGGCATTGCCATGTGCGTGGCCACGTCCACGCCGGCCGAGCTGGTTAAGTCTGCACTCGCTGGTGCCGGGCTCGACGCTTACATGGAATTTGTTACCACGACGGGTGAGGCAGGACGCTCCAAGCAGTTCCCCGATGTGTACGAGCTGGCGCTGCGCCGCCTGGAGGAACGCCATGGGCATAAGTTTGAGCGCGCTTGGGTGTTTGAGGACGCGGTTTTTGGCCTAAAGAGTTCTGGAGCCGCCGGCTTTAAGCGTGTGGGTATTTATGACCCGCACGGCCGTATGAAGCGCGATGACGTGCGAGCCAACTGCGATATCTTTATCGACAACTACGAGGAGCTGGATCTGGCCCGCGTGCTTTCGTTTGAGGGATAGGCGAGGGCTGTGGCTTGCAAAGTGCTTGTGGTCTGCGGCTCGCCTGTGGTGGCGAGCGCGGATCTGTTGCGTAGGCTAGCGGGGGAGTGCGACCACGTTGTCGCCGTGGACCGCGGGCTCGACGCGCTGCTGGGAGCGGGACTGGGCTGCGACGTATATGTGGGAGATGCTGACACGGTAAGCGACGCAGGTCGCGCGCTGGTCGATGCCGCCACCGACTTTGAAGTTGAGCGCCACGACCCGTACAAGGACTATACCGATCTGGCTCTGGCGCTCGATTTCGTCCGCCGCCGCTGGCCGGGTGCCGAAGTGGTTGCGACCTGCGCCACCGGCGGTCGCCCGGACATGGCGCTTTCCGTACTGGGGCTGCTCGCGGGCTACGAGGATGCCCCAGTCTGGATAGCCGAGGACGAGACCACGGCCCGCATCCTCCACGCAAGCGAATCCTGGACCATCGAAGGCGCCGAAGGCAAGACGTTTTCCATCATCGCCATAGCTCCCAACACCGAGGTAAGCGAGCACGGCCTAGAATGGGAACTGAATCACAGCCCCTTGGGCCTGTTGGCCGACACCGGCATCAGCAACGTCGTCCGGGGCACGGCAACCATTCAAGTTCACGCCGGCACCGCTATCGCTTACCTCTACAAGTAAGGGCCACCGTCCCAGGAAAACCCGTAAGTGGTAGCAACTAGTCCAAAAAAGTCCTTGCACAACAAGAAACATTCCCCTATAGTATCTCCTCGTCACGGGGGCGTAGCTCAGCTGGGAGAGCGCTTGACTGGCAGTCAAGAGGTCAGGGGTTCGATCCCCCTCGTCTCCACCATCGTGAATGCAAAGGCCTTCGGAATTCCGAAGGCCTTTTTCATGCCAAAATTTCTCGCGCTATTACCCCACATCCACACCAACAAAAAGTTGCACAATTTATTTCCCATGTCTGTACATAGTCTGTCTCTTATACACATCTGACGCTGCCGACGAATAGCCTTGTGTA